>JAFGVC010000062.1 GCA_016938195.1 Tissierellales bacterium
ATTAATGAGTTATAATAAATTAAGAGCGCAGAAGACTTAAGATAAGGTTTACCAACTGTTTGAGCCTTGAGGCGAGTTGTTGGGAAATCCTTAAGTCTCTAAGCTCATTTGATAATGTCCGAATGAGCTGAGTATTTTCATTTAATACCAAAAAAATTTATACTTTGTCAACAAACTGACCACTTCAATGAAGTGGTCATACTTGTTAGCATTGCGACAAGATTTGACTTGATTAAAGTCCCAACGACCTTGTAGGCCCAAAATTCATTCTTTCTCTGACCATTTGAAGATGCTTCTTCTCTTCCTTGAGAACAATCTTCATCTCTTTTTCAGCGATATCAGGATACATGGACATCATCTGATGAACAAACAAAATGCCATCCTTCTCCATTTTTTCGGCAAGCTCAAGAGAATCCTTCAGCTTCATATTTTTGTCAAAGCTATGTTTTCCTGTGAGATTCTCATCAATCAATGATTGCGTATATTCAATTTCCTCTTCTGAAAACTCACGATCCATTTCACCTGCATGTTTATCCAATAATGCAGCATACATTTTCTGATGCTTCTCTTCTTCGAGTGACAACCTTAAAAACAAGGCCTTTGATTTTTCGTCAGGTGCAACCTCAGCTAGCTCCGCATAATACTTCGCAACGCCTTCCTCCATTTTAACAAATGTCGACAATATCTGCTTTCCGTCAAAATTCATATAAATCACTCCTTGTATAATAAATTTAAACCCTTACATAAATGATACTCTTGATTGAGATATTTTTCAAGTGTATTCATGTTTATTTGATACCGGATGTTATTATTGTTTTTTTCTTCTCTCCTTATTGAGTTGTCTTTGTGCAATACTGATTTTCTTGAACTTCAGCCAATATTCATTGTCCGCTTTCTTATCCGTCTTTCTATTATAATAATCAATTTCCTTCTTCATCTTCAAAAAATTATTCCATCTGTCTTTGTCAATCTCTCCGGACTCCAATGCTTCTCTGACCGCACATCCGGGTTCGTTTTGATGTTGACAATCTGAAAACTTGCACCTTTTGGCGATCTCATCAATATCCTTAAATGTCCTATCCAAAGATTCTCCCATATCCATCATTTGAATTTCTCGCATACCAGGTGTATCAATAATGGTTCCTGCTCCTGAAATAGCCACCATCTGCCTTTGAGTCGTCGTATGTCTTCCCTTATCGTCATTTCTCAAGGCCTGTACTTCCATGACGCTTTCACCCTTCAAATAATTGATAATTGATGATTTTCCTACACCTGAAGAGCCAATAAATGCAATCGTAATACCCCTTGTCAAATATTTTCTAATAGCTGCAATTCCATCCCCAGTCACCACGCTTGTCGTTAAAATGTCAACTGCGGGTGCTACCCTTTCGATTTCCAGTATTTTCTTATCTGCGTCTGTAGAAAGATCTGCTTTGGTTAGCAATATGACCGGAATAGCCATACTGTCCCACACGATTGTTAAATATCTCTCTAGTCTCCTCAAATTAAAATCATTATTCAAAGACATCGAAATAAAAATATAATCGATATTGGTCGCAATAATCTGTTCATCGAACCTTTTGCCTGCAACCTTTCTTGAAAGCTTGCTCTTGCGTTGAAGAATTCTTTCTATCCTAGCATTGCCATTTTCCGAACCGATTCGATCTAGGATTACCCAATCTCCTACACTAGGAAATTCTTCCCTCCCACTTGATTCATATATGGATTTTCCCTTTACTTCTCCTATCTTGACGCCTTGCTCCGTCATGATTTTGTAAATTTTATTCCCTTCGGTAATAACTCGGCCTATAACACCTACTTCTTCGGGGCTAATTTGATTCTTGATAAAATCATTAAGCCCCCACTGTTCCATATTAACTATTTTATTCATCATTCCTCCATTAATCTATGCAATTATCCTGTTCTGAAATAAAAATAACCCTTAAAGCAGCACGCTTCAAGGGTTAAATTAGCATAGAGCAATAAAGTCAATATCCTAAATATCAACACAACAAGAAGCGGCATATATCGATTTTTTCAAATAAACTATCTCCAACATATTCACCACTCCTCTCAATTTTATTTCAAAACCAGTATACCATTTGATTCGAGCCAATGCAAGAAGTAAATCGAACTCAAATTCTTCCCTTTCCGGAATCATTAACTGTAATTAATTCTTTAGGATAAGGTTCAAAAATGGTTTGATCTAATAGATAAGCCATGTCGTATTTAATAGACCACATTCTAAGTACTGACATAAGACCGGATACAGGGATTTGATTATTTGAATACTGCTGTAACAAATCCAAAAAATATGCCTTTTCATTCATTGTCAACACGTTCGAAAAATATCCTAGGATATGCATCAAAACATTTACATTTCTCCTCTTTTGAGGAAAAGTATTCAAAAGAAGAGATAAGTTTTTTTCATATTCATCCATCAATTCGTGTATCGGTCTTTTTTCATGATTAGCCACAATTTTACCCATTATTTTCAACTGTCCTTGATTATAAGCCATAAATAAATATTTGTTGTTGCTGTGAAATTTGACAAGCTTTTTTATGGCTCCAGAGCGTTTAACCTCTCTAAAAGAGGCTCTTGTATAAATATGGGTCAAAAAATGTTCTCGAATATTAAAATTTGAAATTCGTCCCTCGTCTTCAATCATGATGTCAGGAAAAGATTTCAGCATTTTTTCACCAAATAAACCCTTCGATTTGTTTGAAATGGATTGAGTTTTACCATGACTTTTATATAGCTTGACCTCTTTAATGCCACAGGAAGGAGATCGACTCTTTAAAATCATCCCGTCAAGCTCAAGCTTTATCAATTCATCTACCTTAGAATTGCAATAATTCTCCATTTTTTCAGTTATGTCCTCACCGGTCTGTGAAAATACCAGCCGTTCTTCTCCGGATTCAGTTAAGATTTTTCGAAGCGCTTGTCTTGGAGATGGCAGGCCTATGTCCATTTCAGGACATGTATAATAATAATTGATAAAAGGCTCCATCCGTTTAATTTCTGAACTCGTAATTTGAGAACCGTCATATCTGCAATGACCGTGCTCAAGACACTTGCTGATAAAAACATTTGGTTTAATCCAGTCCATTTGGCACAACTCCTTTATTTAGTAAAGTTTCTTTTCTTGGTCCTCATCGTAAAGTTTAAATGGAATCAAGCATTCACTTCTTTCAATCTGCTTACTCATTAGTTTTTCATCTGTAATTAATCCTTGAAGCACATCATATAGATATTTATCATCAAAGCCAATTTCTGCCGCATCATCTCGACTGGCGCCATAATACATTATAGGTATTTTAGCCCAATGTATGGCCGAATAACACATGGGACAAGGCTCACAGGTCGTATATATTTCACAGTCTGACAAATCAAATCGTCCAAGCTTTTCAGATGCCCTTCTAATAGCAACAATTTCTGCATGTGCCGTTGGATCATTGGTTAAAATAACCTGATTATTTCCTACAGAAATAATTTCACCATCTTTAACAATAACCGCTCCAAAAGGGCCTCCTTCTTTTTTTCGAATCCCTTTTAGCGCTTCTTGAACCGCAATTTCCATAAAGTTATTCATCTCGAACACCTCTCAATCTTCTTCCACATCAATCTCTAAAAACCGTAAATGATTGACATCAAACAAACCCATATCAGTTAGCTTAACTTCCGGAATCACAGGCAAGGCTAAAAAGCTCAGTGTCATTAATGGGTCCATATTTCGCGACACTCCTAATTTTTCCTGAATAAACGAAATGATTGCGGATATTTTTTCAGCTACCTTTTCCATCGTTTCATCCGACATGAGTCCCGCAACAGGTAGCGATAAGAATTCCCTCACAATCCCTTCCGAAGCAACAGCAATACCGCCTTTCATAGCAACAATCTTTTCAATGACTTGGAGCATATCCTCATCATTATCCCCCAACACAATTAGATTGTGAGAATCATGAGCAATAGTTGTCCCGATAGCTCCTCCCTTGAGCTTGAAGTTTTCAACTAACCCAAGACCAATAGTACCACTCTTTCCATGTCTTTCAATTACAGCCATTTTCACTATGTCAATGTATTTATTGGTTATAAATCGCCCCTCAAAATCTAGGCTCACTTTCCTAATAACTAACTCCGTATGCAAGGACATAGGATTAATGCGAATCACCTTTGCGATATCTGTTTTTAATTTTATCTGCAAATCATCCTTTGTAATCCTTCGGACGGTCACAGTATCTCTAACTTTAGAAATGTCCGGTTTTTCCACCTCAAACAATGCCTTACCGTTTTCAGCTACCAACTTTCCTTTTTTATAAACCTGCAAAATTTCTAGCTTATCCAAATCTCCGATAACAATCAAGTCCGCATCATAACCCGGAGCAATAGCGCCAATATCTCTCAGCTGATAACATTCAGCCGTATTGAGCGTCGCCATTTTAATAGCACTAATCGGATTGATTCCCATAGCAATCGCTTTTCTAACGTTATGATTGATATGCCCTTCTTCAAGAATTTCACCGGGGTGCTTGTCATCTGTACAAAAGGTAACTCTTCTTTCAGTTTGGGGATTGACGCCCTGTATAAGATTTTCGAGATCTCTAGCTGCTGAACCCTCTCTTATGGCAATGTACATGCCAAGCGCAAGCTTTTCTTCCATTTCTTTAAGATTTGTACATTCATGATCTGTTTTAATTCCATTAATAACATAAGCATTTAAATCTTTTCCTGTTAAAAGAGGACTATGTCCATCTATGATTTTGCGATCTGCTAATAGTATCTTGTCAATAATTTGATCATTTCCTAATATGACATTTGGATAATCCATTAATTCGCCAAGTCCCAAAACAATTTTTTCATCAATCAAGGTTTTTAAATCTTCCGCCTTAAGCGTCGCGCCTGAATGCTCATAGGAAGTAGAGGGAACGCAAGAGGGTAGCATAAAAAAGACATTCAGTGGAATATTTCTGGTCGCTTCAATCATAAAGTTAATCCCTTCTAATCCGCAAACATTGGCTATTTCGTGTGGGTCCGCTATAATCGTTGTGGTTCCCTTCGGAACGACTACTCGGGCCAACTGTTCAGGAGTCACCAAGGAAGATTCCATATGCTCATGGCTATCGATTAATCCCGGAGCAACATATTGCCCCTTTAAATCAATTTCAGTCATTGCCTCATAATCGCCCAACCCAATAATTTTACCGGAGTCAATTGCAATATCACATTCAACAATTTTATGGCTAAAAACATTAATCATCTTGCAATTTTTAAGAAGTAGCTCAACCTTGTCTCTTCCTGACGCTAATTCAACTCGTCTTTCATATTTGCTTTTTATATCCACCTGGGCCTCCTTAATTATGATTTAGCTTCATCCAAACATTTTCGCTTTTAATAGGCAATCGTGTTATTCTAACTCCTAAAGCGTTGTTAATTGCATTTGCAATAGCCGCAGGAGGTGTATCAATCCCAATCTCGCCTACCGACTTCGCACCAAAGGGTCCTTGCGGTTCATAGCTTTCAACAAATGACACATCTATTGATTCGACTTCCATTCGTGTTGGAATATTGTATTTCAAAAAACTATTATTGATAAGTTGACCTGAATCCGAATAATTGACATCTTCATACATGGCCATGCCTATTCCTTGGAGCAAAGCCCCTTCAACCTGAATTTTTGCCAAATTAGGATTAATAGTCGTTCCACAGTCTACGGCAGCAACATAACGGATTAATTTAATCTGACCTGTCCTTTTATCAATTTCAACCTCTGCTCCCCCGGCCATATAAGGAGGTGCCGTTGTAGAAGAAACATAAGAGCCTGATGATACCAGCTGCTTTTGATGCTCTGAATAATACAGCTTCTCAGCCAGTTCCGAAAGTGAAATATCACCCTTGTCAGAGGTAATAATCATGCCATCATATTCAACCTGATTTGATCCAAGTTGAAGCTTAGCCGCTTCCTTAATTTCCTTAATCATATTTTCAGCGGCAATCCGAGTACTGTGTCCGGAAATGAAGGTGGTGCTCGATGCATAAGCTCCGACATCAAAAGGTGTAAGGTCAGTATCTGAAGAATATACAATTATTTTATCCATCGGTACTTTCAATGTTTCAGAAGCAATCTGTGCCATAATGGTATCTGAACCTGTCCCAAGATCTGTAGCGCCAATCATCAAATTAAAAGACCCGTCATCATTGAGCTTGAGAATACTTGAGCCCATATCTATATGCGGTATTCCGGATCCTTGCATCGCAATAGCGATACCAATTCCCCTTACAACATGGGGACTGATTTCTCTAGACTTTCCTTTTTCAAAGTATTCAAGCTTTTCCAAACATATATCTAGGCATTTTTCGAGTTCGCAGGATTCAATTGTCATAGGTGTCCCTTCTTGTCCTTCACCCATCACTTCAAAAATTTTAGAAGTTTCTCCTAAATGTATCATATTTTTTTTCCTAAGTACAACGGGATCAATATCTAGTTTTTCAGCTAGCTCGTCTATAGCAGACTCCAAAGCAAAATTTCCTTGTATGGCACCATAACCTCTATAAGCCCCCGCCGGAGTGGTGTTTGTGTAAACCACATCCCCTGAGAATGCAACAGCTTCTACTTTATTGTAAAGCGGTAATGTTTTAGAGCCGACCACCATCAAAACGGTCAAAGCATGCTCACCGTAAGCGCCGGTATTAGACAATACTTCCATATTGATAGCCTTGATTGTACCATCCTTCATCGCTCCAATTGTCATATCTATTCTCATCTGATGTCTCGTATAGGTTGATTGAAAGGTCTCTTTTCTAGAATATATGATTTTAGCCGGCAAGCCTGTATGCAAAGTAACCCATGTCACAAAAAACTCTCCGTGAATACATTGTTTTCCACCATACCCGCCACCAATCCTCGGCTTAATCACTCTAATATTTGAAATGGGCATCCCTAGATTTTTTGCAAGAATCCTTCGTACATGAAAAGGAGTTTGCGTTGAAGTCATCACAACAAGCCTCCCTTGCAAATCTAACCAAGAAGCCGCTGTGTGTGTTTCCATCGTACAATGCGCCTGCGCTTGCGTGTAATATCGGCCTTCATGGACAATATCACAGCTTTTGAGTGCTTCTTTTACATTTCCAATTTCCATAGCATAACGTGCTGCAATATTTCGAGACGGCTCATGCCCCATTTCAAACATAGATCGGGTGTGGTCCTCGTCATGAACAATTGTTTTTGAATCCTTGGCCTTCTCAAAATCGATAATAGGTGTCATTATCCTATAAGTCACCTTTATTTTGGCGATAGCCTCGTCCACCGATTCCTCATCTACTCCGGCTAAAAAAGCTACAGCGTCTCCAACATAACGTACAAATCGATCCAATATTTTTTTATCATAGGGCGAAGGCTCCGGATATCCTTGTCCTGCTCTCGAAAAAATTTTATCAGGCACATTTTTATACGTGAAGACACACCTGATGCCTTCAGTTTTTTCTGCCTCAGACGTATCAATACTCATTATTTCTGCATAGGCATGTGGACTCCTCAGCACCTTGACAATAAGAGAGTTCTCAGGGGCAAGGTCATCTGTGTAAGCCGCCTTTCCCATAACGAGACCTTTGCCATCAATTTTAGGAACAGATTGATTGACACCCATATTATTTCACCTCCAGATACTTCATAATAGCTCGATGTTGTCCCTCGTACCCTGAACACCGGCATAAATTCCCGGCAAGATAATGCTTGATACTCTCAATATCAGGCTCATCAAGTTCATGCTTCATCGTATAGATAGCCATCACCAGTCCGGGAGAACAATATCCGCATTGTTCAACACCTTCTCCGGTTAAAAATTCAGCTATAAGGGAGGCTTCTTCACGTATACCTTCCACAGTCAATATTTCTTTACCTTCAGCTCTAATCGAATAGTACGCGCATGAACGAACAAGCTTGTTGTCGACTGATACAGCACATATCCCGCAAGAAGACGTGTCACAACCTTTTTTTACGCTTTTTATGCCCATATTTCTGAGCGTATCCAGAAGAAATTCATCCGGTCTGATCAAAACATGATGCATGCTATGATTAATATTCAAAGTTATTTCCACAACAATCCCTCCTCCAATAAATCAGAAAGCATCACTTCAGCCATTTTTCTTCGATAAATGCCACTTCCTCTTAAATCAGTTCCGAACTCAACGTCAGCAAGCAACTCCTCAGCCGTATGAGCATTGCTGATATCCTGTAGCAATAACGCTCTTCCGGGTCTTGCCCCCACTGCAATCCTTATTTCATCCGTTGAAGATACACTAAGATTAACCATCGAAAAATCTGTATAGTTTAATTTATAGGCTCTAAAAGCTGAATACTCTGCTTTAGGTATTGTAATACTGATAAGGATGTCTTTTTCAAGCTTATCTTTAGCCAAAAAATCAGATAACGCCATGTCTTCAGAATTAAAAAACTGGAGCTTGGAATTCAACGAAAGCAAAGCAGTGATAATATCTGAGAATGGATATCTTCCCCAAATACTCCCTCCTATCGTAACAAGATTTCGAAGACTGACACCTCCAATTTGTCGAACAGATTGACAGACACTCCTAGGAAGCTGAATGTTTTTTTCAAGTTCCCTTAGAGTCACCATGGATCCAATAACAAAATCGTTTTCTCTTTCTTGTATCATTCTTAAAGATTCAATACAAGATAGGTCAATTCCTAAATCAGCACTTCTCTTTTGAAGCCTCAGAAAAACACCACCACCAATGACAATTCCTTTTTCTTGTCCTATAACATCATGATAAGCTTCGTCCAAGCTTAAGGGCCTTACAATTTTTTTAAAGTTCATGCTACACCCCCTCCAAATATTTTCTGGCTTCTTCTTTAGAAAAATTTTGACGCTTGATCATGCTTTCTGCGGATTTGATATCTTTCAGGCCATTGCCTGTTACAAATAGACAAACCGTATCTTCGTGACTAATTCTTCCATCATTTTTCATCTTTTGTAAAGCAGCATATCCAACTGCACCGGCAGGCTCTGAAAAAACGCCTGTTTCGGAAGTTAAACTCTGAATGCTATGTATAATTTCATCATCGCTCACCGTTAAGAATTCACCGTTTATTTTCTCCATATAAGTGCAGGCTTTAATTACATCTCGAGGATTTCCAACTGAAATACTGTCCGCAACAGTTGATACAGTCTCAAAAATTGGCTCATAAGGCTTCCCTGAATCATAAACTTTCTTAAGAGTAGCTGCCCCTTCAGCTTGAACACCTATCACCTTCGGAATTTTGTCAATCAATCCTAACTGTTTAAATTCCATGAATCCCTTGCAGATTGAGCTAATAATTGTTCCGTCACCCACACCTACAAAACAAAAATCAGGAGCAACATAATCATTTTGAATAATAATCTCATACGCGCCTGTTTTTTTTCCTTCAAGAAGATAGGGGTTAATGGCTGAATTTCTGCAATACCAACCTTTTTTTAAGCCTATTTCCATCGAGAGATCAAACGCTTCATCATAGCTTCCTTGTATAGCAATCACTTCAGCTCCTGCAGCATGAAGCTGTGCAAGCTTAGCGGACGGGATTGAAGAGGGTACAAAAATATATGTTTTTAAGGCTGTGTGAGCTGAAAGAATAGCCAAAGATGAAGCAGCATTTCCTGTAGAGGCACAAAATATTGCCTCTTTCCCATACTGCAACGCCTTATTGATTGCAATAATCGAAGCCCTATCCTTATAAGACCCCGATAAACTCACTCCGTCAAATTTAATCATAAGTTCCCTTACACCGAATTGATGATTAAATTTAATAAAAGGCGTACCCCCTACTTGTTGATCCAGATTGGTTTGGAATTTTACAGGTAGTAAATCTTCAAATTGAGTAATATCACCTTTTTTCGAAAAGTTTTTACTAATATTTATCTGATTGAAATCATAAATGATTTCAAGAGTACCCTTCAATGGACCACAATCATGACACCAATAAAGATCTGATTTTTCTAAATAACTCTTGCCGCAAGAAATACATCTTAACTGATAATCCCTCATCACAATACTCCTTTAATAGCTTCAACCGGACACTTCGATTCACAGAGACCACATTGGATGCATCTTTCACGGTTGTTTTCGACAATCGTATTCATGTTCATTGCCATGACCGGGCAGACATTGACACATATTCCACATTTTGTACAACGTTCATGATTAATCTCCGGATAACCACCTACTCCTTCAGGTTCAAGCTTCAATGACATTTCCCTAAGCTCGGCAATTGAATTAATTTGATATTTTTTCATCTTGAGTGGTAATTCAGATACAATTTGATTATACAACGCTCTTCCTTTCATCATTGAAGAGGAGAGCATTTGGACCAAATCTGCTCCGGCGAGTACGAATTCCAATACATCTTCAGCATTTTCAACACCACCACAAGCAATAATTCCGATCTCAGGAAATTCACTTCGAATATTAGACACCCTATTCAATGCGACAGGTTTAATGGCTGGACCTGAAACCCATGATTTCCCACCGTCAACGCCTATCTTTACTGCTTTTTTCGCAAGATCAATGACCATGCCGGGTCCTAGTGAATTAATGGCAACAATTCCCTTAGCGCCATTCTCAATGGCTGTTCTCACAAAATCAAGATATTCTGTTATGTGTGGACTCAATTTGACAAAAACAGGCTTATCTGTCAAATTCGTAATTTTCTTTACCAAAACTGCTAATTCGTCCAAGCCATAATGCGTGCTCACTTCAAAAAAATCAGCAAATTTTTCGGTTCGAGGCACTACGATTTCAAAATCTTTTGAAGTATAACCCACACTTACAATTAATGGCTTTGTAATGACCCTTGCAAGCTCCGGCAAAATATCTTCAGCCCATTTTTCAAGTGCATATTCGCTCCAAAGCTCGGTGTTAAAAACACAGTGTTTTGTCGCTACAATGCATGGTTTTCTAACTACTGCACCCTCAACTGAGATGGTTTTTGTCACGATGCCTCCCACCTGAGCTTCGTTAAAATATAACAAATTGTGTAAATTTCCAACCACCGGACCCGAAGCCGGTAGAAGTGGATTGTCGAACTTCTTTCCAAATAGATTAACATTAAGATTCATATCATCCCTCTATTCTTTTCCATAATTGATTCGGTATATCGTGATTAAAATCAAACTTAATTGTTAACTCATAATTTTCTATTTTTAGTTCTCCTTTTATAAACACATCCTTAGGTCTTAAATGGTCAAACGCTCCGAAAAAAACGTGCGCAAAAGCATTGTCTTCATTCATTTCAGTTGGTGGAATATAATCCGTTATTAAAAAATCAGCGTCATATCCCGTCTTGAATCTCCCGATTTTGACATTTGCGAGCTCATTAAATAGCTCATACGACCTAACCAAATGACACCGTATTTCATCAGGGGAGATACCTGATGGATGATTCATAAATTGTTTCCCATTAAAAAAAATATTTTGCCATTCTTTAGCAATATTGCTTCCTAAGCCATCCGTCCCCGCAACAACATCAATCGAATTATTTCTGAAAAAATTATAATTAAAATAACCCACGGCATTATTCATGTTAGAGGAAGGATTCAATGCAACCACACAACCTCTTTTGCCTATAATTTCAGCCTCTTCTTCGTCAATATGAACACAATGAGCTAAAATAGAATGTCGGGTCAACAGGGAATGTGCATCTAATCTTTGGACCACTCTCTGTCCATGATTTTCAATACAATTTGCTTCATCTTCTTTGCTTTCTGCGACATGGATATGAATGGGAGTGCCCTTTGCATATGGACTACAGGCAGAAAGCGTTGACTCGCTCAATGACATCTGGGCATGTAAGCCAAATAAGCCGTCCCCCATTTCAATCGCTTCCACATTTTCGCTAATACAAAGATCCAAATTAAATCGATCGCTTGTTTCAAAACAAAACAAGGCCTTCATGCCAAAATGCCCTTTTATCACATTTCTAAGAACCGCTAGACTTCCTGAAATTTCTCCTGAAGCATGATGATCAACTATCGCTGTCACTCCTGACTGAAGAGAATCCTTGCAATAAACACCTGCACTAAACCCAACGTCCTCAAGCTTCAACGCCGCGTCAAACCGCCACCAGATATCCTCCAAAATCTCTCTGAACAATACCGGACTCGCGTTGAGGTTCAGTCCTCTGAACAATGCAGAATAAACATGCGTATGAAAATTGATGAGTCCCGGAATGACCAATCGACCTTTTCCATCTATTCTCTCGCATGTTTGTTTGAAGTTTTTCATGGGACCCATTTCAATAATTTCCTTGTCAAAAAGAAGATATCCGTCATCAATATAATCGATATAATCATATATTCTAACATTAACGATGGCCTTCAAAGCAATCACCCTCTTTCAATAAATCTTCCCTTTCTGTCAAAAAACTCATCTCTATTGACGATTAAGTCTCCTCCTATGATAGTTGCCAATAATTTTCCTTTAACCTTTAGCCCTGCATAAACATTGTAATCACATCTCGAATGAGTCTCTTTAATATTGTTTGAAACCAGCTCGTTAAATATGACTAAATCGGCGTCATTCCCAACTTCAATGGCTCCTTTTGTCTCAAGCCCAAATATCTTTGCAGGCACGGATGTGAATTTCGGAATGATGTCATTCCCGAAAAGGTTATACATCAAAATAAATGAGTTTTCAATGCCGCCAATTCCTTTTGGCACACGATCAGCTGTGTCATATTTCATCTTTTCGGCAATCATGTAAGGACAATGGTCCGTCCCAATAGAATGAATGCTTTTAATACTCTTCCTCATTTTGTTAATTTCTTTTCCCTCTCGCAGGGGTGGATTAAGTAGAAACAACCCACCTTCTTTAGAATTGAAAATATTAGAGCTCAAATAAAAATAATGTGGACAACTCTCTAAAAATATTTTTTCTCCAAGTAGCTTTGCGTATTTTCTGGCCACAAGCATCACCGTCGTACCCGCTGTCACATGCACAATATATAGCTTGCCTCTAGTTCTTTCTGCGATTTCACACAATTTAAGCACGGCCGTTGATTCTGCTTGAATCGATCTTGATTTTTCAAAGTTCTTGATATCCTTCCACGTTGCATCAACTAAGCTGTCTTCCTCTGCATGGGCTACAACAGTGATATCTTTTAGCATAAGCTCTTCAATGACATCATAAGAACATTGCCGGTTTGATTCAGAATAGGTCGTAAAAACCTTGATGCTACTGATGCCATGTTTTCTGCATAAAGAAACAAGCTTGCCGGTATTTCCTTTAAAATTTCCTAGCGTTGCATGAAATGCGTAGTCTACACACGCATCTTTCGCTTCTTCTTTCCTGGCCATTAAGACTTTCTCCAGTTCGTCTTCATGAACAATGGGGTCCAGAAAATCAATAAAAGTAGTTATACCACCATAAGCAGCCGTTTTGGAACCCGTGACGAAATCATCCGCCGAAACAAATTCTCCTACTTTAAGCGAAAAATGGACGTGCGGATCAATAAAACCAGGTAGAAGCATATTGTTTTCACAATCGATTGTTTTTTCACAGGCCTGTATTTCTTCACCAACATATGCTATTTTCCCGTTTTCAGTGTAAACATTTAATTTACTGAAACGGCCATTACGAAAAACTCTTCCATTGATTACACCTAAATCATACATGATCAACACCAAATATTTGTTTTAATTCTGTGTTGTGTTTTATGTGATACGCCTTAATCATTCTGTCAATCTCCTTTACTTTTTCTGCTTCATGCTCCCAATAATTTTGTTCAAGTTGATTATTCAACTCTTCAATTGATTTTCCTTGTTGTTCAACCCATGTATAGTATTTTAGATTATGCCATCTTAATCGATTATATTTATCTCCTTCAAAGAAAAACGAGGGCTCTTGAAAGCGAATAACGCGATCATAAACATTTTTAGCCCCACAATTGTCAATTTCCGGCATGCGATCAATCACAGAATGATACCTTTCAATTGAGTCCGTAGCAACGGTCAAAATATTATCTCCCTCTTTCAAATCATAATACTTCGCCGTTTTTACCGCTGCAATAATATTAGCTACTCCCGAAATACCGAGCTTATCAGAAATGAAATCTACCGTTTCCTCTCCAAGCATGGTCTTTAGATATTTTTTCCCGGGTTCCGTCGTAAAAACCTTTAGCATTCTTTTGCAGTCCATATCATCAATTTGGACGACGCCATCACAATTCATCATATTGTGAATCCATGTAGCATGTTTGTCACCTATTCCCTGAATATCATGACCTCCATATCCATTAAGCGAAAGTGTCGGGCATTGAACCGGTTCACCTGCAACGATTTTGACTTCAGGAAAAACCTTCTTGACTCTGTCACCGCTAGCAATTGTACCGCCTGAGCCTACTGTAAGAACAACTGCTGCGATTCTTCCATTTCCTATATTATATTCGTCAACAAGTTCGAGCATAGCATTGCCCGTCACATATTCATGAAATCGGTAGTTTGCAAAGCTATCGAACTGATTCAAAATTCTAATTTTATCAGGAAATTTTCTGAGCAATTCCCAAGTTTTGTCATAGATTTCCTTAACATTCGATTCGCATCCAGGCGTAGCAATTACGTCAGAACCATACGCCCTAATCAAATCAAATCTTTCCTTGCTCATTTCCTCCGGTAGAATGACGAGAGAGTCATAATTCATTCTAGAGCTAACCCAAGCACCACCCACACCATAATTTCCTGTAGACGGCCACACTAGTCTATGAACAAAAGGATCCACTTCATTTAGAACCGTTTTTTCTGATAGAACAGCATAGGTCGGACCTACTTTGTGGCTTCCGGTCGGAAAATTTTTGGCATACATCACTACGATATTCGCTTTAATATTTGTGAAATTAGGGGGTAATATGAAGTAATCAATATCATTCTCTTCATTTCGCCATGTAATATTATATAGATTTAACGGATGTAGATTATCTTCTTTTTTCATATCTATAGCCGCTTTTCTCAATTCGGGCTTAATCTTCCAAGGATGAAGCATCTCTTCATAGGTCGGGCCTATTACCGGTACATTGTTCATATTTTTCACCTCGCGTGTATTTTTTTCATGTCTTGGGCTCTATAGCGTCAAAGCCATGACACCCTTAGCCGTATGCAGCCTGTTTTCAGCCTCTTGATAGACAATCGAGCTTGGTCCGTCTATCACTGCGTCCTCAACCTCATTGCCCCTGTCAGCCGGCAATGCATGCATATAGCTCACATCCTTAGAAGCAATAGACATCAATTTTTCAGTACATTTCCAATCCTTAAATTCTTCTATGTTGACATTAGGATATTTAGAGCTCCATGAACCCCAGTTTTTTGGAATAACGATATCGGCTTCCCTAAATGCCTCCTCCAAATGATGTGTGATTCTAAAAGTCCCACCGTATTTATTCGCATTTTCTTTCGCCTCTTCAATCACCCAATCCGGAAGTTCGAATCCATCAGGATAAGCTAAGGTTACGTCCATTTTATATCTTGGAAATAACAAAGCCTGGGTCAATGGAACGCTAATCGGTTTTTTATGGGATTTGGCATAAGCCCATATAATAGATACCTTTAGTCCTTTCGTAGAAGTATATTTCTCTTTAATTGTCATTAAATCTGCGACCCCCTGCATAGGGTGGTAAAGATCACACTGCAAATTCATAACCGGCTTTGAAGCGTATTTTGCCATTTCATTTAAGTATTTATTTCCTATTTCCCAAAAGCAATTTCGGCAAGCTATACCATGTCCAAAGCTTGAAAGAATAATCCCGGTATCTTTAGGTGATTCACCATGACTAATTTGCATGGTTGAGGTATCCAGATAGTTCGCATGTCCACCTAACTGAGCTATACCGGCTTCCATTGAATTCCTAGTTCGTGTTGATTGCTCAAAAAACATTAAGAAAATATTTTTATAGGGCAGGTATGGTGTGGGCACATCCATATAGAACTTTCTCTTTAAATCAGAAGACACGTCTAGCAACAAATTAATTTCGTCGTTAGTCCAGTCTCTCAGCGTGATAAAGTGCTTTCCTTTCAATTGACCGCTCATAAATTTTCACCCCCATACATTTTCGGAATCAATGCATAAACTCTTACCGCTTCTATCATCTCTTTTTTTAATATTTTTTCATTCGGTGCATGAGCTTCCTCTTCTCTTCCAGGTCCAAATCCAACACAAGGGATTTGATTCATGCCCATAATGGCAACGCCGTTAGTTGAGAAAGTCCATTTATCAGTTAAAATCGGAACGCCATAGGTTTTTTCCCAGGCCTTTCGAATCGTTTTGCAATAAATACTGTCTTCGTCAATGACCCATGTAGGAAAATAGCAATCTGTGCTTTGAGGAAGTCCGGTGTAAGATTCTGCCGTATATTTATAAATCTCGACAGCTGCATTCATTTCTTTTACACTATTTAACCGCCTGATTTCCTCCAAGGCCGTTTCTGATGTTTCGCCCGCTGTCAATCTCCTGTCAATTGAGATACTACATCCATCAGCAACCGCACATCTAGAAGGAGAGGTGTGAAAAATTTCAGAAACTGTAAGTGTCCCCTTTCCAAGAAAATCGTCTTGCTTCAAAACAGAATTCAGTTCTTTTATTTCAGAAAGGATAGGAGCCATTTTATAAATAGCATTGTCCCCTCTCTCCGGGGCTGAACCATGCGCGCTTTTCCCGATGGTTTTTACCCTGATTTCCATTCTACCTCTATGCCCTCGATATAAATTCAATGCGGTTGGCTCTGACAATAACACAAATTCCGGTCTAATCTTTTTATTCCTTAAAATATGCTGCCAACATAATCCATCACAATCTTCTTCCTGTACAGTACCCGTTACCCAGAGTGTAATCCCCTCCAGTAAACGTAATTCCTTTGCAATAGCGGCTCCATAAACAATGGAGGCAAATCCTCCCTTTTGATCACTAGCACCCCTGCCCCAGATATAATCATCATCCTCCCTAGCTTCAAAAGGATTAAAATCCCAGTTGCCATATTCACCGGCATCAACCGTATCAACATGTCCATCAAACGCAATAATCCTATTTCCATTTCCCACACGACCTAAGATATTGCCCATCTCGTCAATCATAATTTCATCAAAATTAAGCTTTTCCATTTCCTTCTTAATTCTCTCTACCACATCTTTTTCATTAGTGCTCAAGGATTGGATATTGATTAAATCTTTTAAAAATTCGTATAGACCTCTTTCGAGATTTTCTGTTTTTTCTCGAATGCTATCAATCATCCCTTTCATACTACTCTCCATCCTCTAATATTTTTTCTAAAAAATGTCTTACCAATCGAATACTGACTTCTTCGCGATAAAATTTAGTAGACCGTTTATCCGTTTCAGCGTCAAACATCTTCTTAAGATGTAATAAGAATGCCTCAATATCATGATTCTTAAGAAATATCTTTTCAGCCTCAGGGCTTCTGATAGGAATCTCATTGACCGCGCCAATGCATACACGGACATCTTCAAGAATTTGATTTTCTTTTCTGTAAACAATAAAAATTGAAAGCTTTGAAAGTATACTAGCCTTCCTAGAACCTATTTTTCTGTATGCATAACCGTTGAAGTTGCCATCAGGGACAATAACCTCTTCAATAATTTCGTTTTTAGCAAGATTTGTTCTATATTTTCCTACGATAAAATCTTGTATCCTGACGATTCTGCTTCCTAATATGCTCTTCAATAGCAATAAAGCGTCTGTCGCATAAAGAATCGGGAGACTATCAGCTACCTGAGCAGCATTTGCAATATTTCCTCCAACGGTAGCGGTGTTTCTAATAGCCGGATTACCCATCAAGCGATAAGGAACCCTAATATATTCCGGCAAAATCGATGAGTTGACAACATCATTTTGAGTTGTACAAGCCTTAATGTGAAAAGCGTATCCATCCCGCTCAATACCTCTTAATTCATCCAAGTGGCCTATAAAGGCAACATCCTTGTCAAATTTTCTTTCAGCACCCTGCCATTGTCTTTTCCGAATATATAAATCAGTGCCTCCAGCAAATTTATAGCACTCTCTCCCATCTATCAAGGTCAACAAATCTTTAAGCGAATTTGGCCTAAAGCTTTCAAACATGCGCTTGCACCTCCTTCAGGACAGCTTGTACCGCGTTATAGATTGTCTGATATCCGGTACAACGGCATATATTGCCTGATAATCCTTCTTTAATAAGCTCGTCCGTAATAGGACCGCCTTTTCTTAAAATACTCTCAGTTGCCATAATCATACCGGGTGTGCAAAAGCCACATTGTACCGCTCCCTCTTCAATAAAAGCTCTTTCGATGATCTGATATCTTTCTGTTTTCGAAAAACCCTCAATGGTCTCAATCCGTCTCCCAATAACATTACTCATAGGAACCATACATGAATTAACAATCTGGTCATCTAAAAAAACAATGCAAGCCCCGCATTCTCCCTCCGAACAGCCTTCCTTTGTGCCCGTAAGATTAAAATCATTACGAATCACATCTAATAGTCTCATCGAAAGGGTTGATTCAATTTTTACTTTTTCTCCGTTTAACTCGAATTCAATCATCATTTCAATACAACCTCCGCTATGAGTTCAGGTGTAATCGGCAAATGGTTCATTTCAAATCCCAACGCATCCTCTACAGCTGCCGCAATTGCCGGTGCAACACCTACAAGAGTAAGCTCTCCAGCCGCTTTAGCGCCAAAGGGTCCGTCTTGATAAGGATTCATTAAACACTCAGAATGAATAATAGGCATATCGGACATAGTCGGGACCGTATAGGATGAGAAGCTATTATGTTGAATCAACCCTTGATTCGAGGTCATAACTTCCATCATCCCGTAACCTAAGCCTTGAGCAATGCCGCCATGAATTTGACCCAACAAAGCACTTTTGTCAATTGGGGTTCCAACATCGTAAACACCATAGATATCCGTGCATGTAATTTCATAAGTTAGTGGATCAATAATAACCTCCGCCGCAACGGCTGACCAAGAGTAAGAGAGATAAGCATTTCCTTTTAATTTATCTTGATCCCACACCATATAATCAGGATGAATATAATGCTCTTCAACTACAACTTCATCTAAACAATCCATTTGTTTCTTTAATTTCTGAGCTGCTCGATACAATAAATTCCCTACAACCATTGTCGTTCTAGATGCAACCGTTGGACCCGAGTCCGGAACTATAAAAGTATCGGGATTATGATAAATAATTCTATGAATATCAATAGCTAAAACTGAAGCCACAATTTTTGACAGAACAGTTTTAGCACCTTGTCCCATTTCAACGGACGAAACCAAAATAGAAACATAACCTTCTTTATCCTTCACGAGCTTGACGACCCCTTTGATATGGTTAGCCTCACCATCTCCTGTGAAACCTCCTCCGTGAGGAATAAAGGAAATGCCAATGCCATGATTAGGCAATTTGCGATTAATCTTATCCTGATAACCCGATAATAATTGCAACTGATCTGCCATTTGATCAAGAAATATCTCCTCATGAAATTGACCGGAAGTAGCTGAATAGTCACCTTGTTTTACAAAGTATTCTCTTCTAAAAGCCATCGGGTCAATTTTCAGATGTTTAGCAAGCTGATTTATATGTTGTTCAAGAGCAAACATCGACTGAGGACCACCAAAACCCCTAAATGCTCCCGTAAAAATGTTGTTTGTCCTATAAGAAATGCCTTCCGCTCTAAAATTCTCTATACTATAACATCCGGTCATGGTGAGTAGAGCACGTTGCAATACCACGTCAGTCAATCCGGCATAAGGTCCACCATCAAGCTCAATAAAATATTCCATCCCCACAATCCTACCCTTTTTAAGATAGGATTTAATAATGGACCGCGATGGATGTCTTTTTGTAGTATAGGTCATGTCTTCTCGCCTATCAAAAACCAGTCTAACAGGTGCACCTATTTTTTGTGCCGCAGCAGCAACTTGACAAGCCATTAAAGAAGGATATTCTTCTTTCCCACCAAAAGCGCCACCAGTTAAAGCTTGAACAACGCGAATTTGATCGGACGGCAAATCCATGCAATGCAGCAATGCGTTTTTGATATAATAGGGACACTGCATCGATCCGTAGATGGTGACAATCCCCTCACAAAAATCACCGACTAATCCTTGTTTTTCCATATACAATTGTTCTTGATAACCCGTGGTGTATTCTCTTTCAAATACATCATCATAATCAAGGGAATCTATGTTTCCCTTATCAAATCGATGAGAAGAAATAATTTGCTCAGTTTTGCCCCGACATTCATCGATGCTGAAAATTCCGTGTTCTTCTTCATAGTAGACTTCAATTTGATTCATGAAGCGAATGATATTGTTCTTATCTTTTCCCACAATGAGCGCAATCGGTTCTCCAATATAAGAAACCTTTTCATCCGCAAACACCGGCATCTCATTGTCAATCATATGGACTTGATTTCGATACACATCTCTTGCATCTACAATACAAATTCCTTCATAGCCTTCAGGATATTTAACGCCAACAATTTTACCTTTAGGAATAGTGCTTCTTAAGGTTCTGGCAAAATGAAGATTTTCAAATTGAATATCTTCAATGTATTTTCCCTGGCCATTAATTTTCTCTTTTGAGTCAATTCTGTTAATCCTATCGGAAATATTCATAAGCACCTCCAAATCTTCAAATAAAAAAGACCACATCGCAAATGATTCATTCAATAAATGGATGAATGCATGCTTTCTGTAGTCTCATATCTACTAATTCACGCAAAATATGTAATTAATCGTCAACTCATCTTACCTGAAAACATGCTTCAAGTCAAAACTACCGTTTTCCGTTTGCTTTAAGCTACTACTATTATACACCAAAAGCAACCTCTAATTCAATTGAAAAAAACCAAAGCAAAAGGCACCGATAAAATTTATTTATCGGTGCCTTAAAATTATTTTACGGCTATCGCATCTATTTCAACCTTAACATCCTTTGGCAATCTAGCGACCTCTACTGCACACCTTGCAGGCTTATGACCCTCGAAAAACGAATCATATATAGTATTCATCGCGGCAAAATCATTCATATCTTTTAAAAACACCTGGCACTTTACAATGTTTTCTAATTTATATCCCGCCTCTACCACAATCGCTTTGATGTTCTCTAAAGATTGTCTGGTTTGAGCTTCAATTTCCTCTCCTACCAAGGTCATCGTTTCGGGAACAAAAGGAATTTGACCTGAAACATACAGTGTACCATTTGCCTCTGTCGCTTGTGAATAAGGACCTACTGCCGCTGGGGCATTTTTTGTTGAGATAAATTTCATTATAGAAACCTCCATTAATTTTATAATATAGGGTCGTGTCCTCGCAAAAAACAAAAAGAACCGTCCCCTTTTATTCTGGGTAGTAAATAACCATTGCCATTCTTGTTTCTTGATCTCCGGGATTAAAATACGAATGCATTTTGTCTGCTCTAAATTCAAAAGCATCATCTTTGCAAATGAGATAAGCCACCCCTTCTATCACTATTTCCAGTTTTCCATCAAAAACAATAACCATCTCTAGCGTGTCTTTGTTGTGGGCTTCAGCTTCGAGTCTACCATTAGGTTTCATCACAACTTGAAACATTTCAAATTTTCTTCCCTCCTCGAAGGGGAAAAATGGGTAAATATTGCATCTGCCCTCATCTTCAATAACAGGAGTAACTTCTGATTTGTATATTACCTTATTTTCCTGTACAGGCTTTTGGACGAGAGATGTGAAAGAAATCTTCAACCCATTGGCGATTTTCCAAACAGTGGCAATAGTCGGATTAGACTCTTTTCTTTCAATCTGCCCCAACATACTTTTGCTCACACCGGTCAAAGCTGATACATGGTCAAGGCTCAATCCTCTTTTTGTTCTGATTTCCTTCAAATTGTCTGCAATAATACTGTTGAGTTCTTCCATTAATAATCTCCTAAGAATTATTTATCAAAAGACGCCACCCTTCAACTTTTCAGTTACCTTATTAACCTTCTGGACGCAATCCTTCTTGCAAATCAAAATGCTCCCATCCTGCTCAACCACAACGACGTCCTCAATCCCTACAAGAGCTACCGTCTGGTTTGAAATGACAATGTTGTTCTTTGAGTCAATTTCTATCAGCTTTTCAGCTTTATTGATAGAACCATTGGCATTTTTTTCATAAATGGCTTCTAATGCTGTAAATGTACCGATGTCATTCCAACCGAAATCCGTTGGAATTGTCTTAATATTTTTGCTTTTTTCCATGACACCATAATCAATAGAAATGTCTTCAAATTGTGAAAAATAGGATTTAAGACTGAAATTTTCAATCGAAATGTGGTGACTGATTTCCATTAAAATTCGATAATGGTCCGGCATATAGCGTTGAATTTCTTCGAGAATACCGTTGGTCGTAAAAACAAACATACCGCTATTCCAAAGATATTTTCCTGAGTTCATATAAGCCTTTGCCGTTTGAAGATCAGGTTTTTCTCGGAATCCGATGACTTCCATTGGAACACTTTTGATGATATCCAAAGAAATTTTTGAGTCCGTTTCGATATATCCATAGCCAATTTCAGGCTTATCCGGTCTAATTCCCAATGTCACAATAACCCCTTTTTTAGCTTCATCTATCGCCATCAAAAGGGCATGCTGAAAAATCATATCATCCTTCACGCTATGATCCGCCGGAAGCACCACCATCGGAATGTTTCCGTGCTTTTTTTTAATGATAACTGCAGCTAATCCTATCGCAGCTGCTGTATTTTTAAATTCAGGCTCTACAATAATATTGTCGGCGGGTATTTCATGCAATTCTCTTCTAATTGCGACTTCCTGTATTGCATTTGTACCGACATAAATATTCTCAGGTTTTACGATTGGCAAGATTCTGTCAACGGTATCCTTTAACATAGACTGCTTCGAAACGAGATGCAATAATTGTTTAGGTCTCACATCAGTCGATAAGGGCCAAAACCTTTTCCCGGAACCGCCTGCCATAATATACGCTGCAATCATATTATCCTCCGAATTATTTAGACATCTTACGATAAAGCCTTGGTACTCTGCCTAGCATTATCAGAACAAAAGCACTGATTAGGAATATTGAAACAATCTGAATAAAGTTACCATCAATAATAGGTGTATAGGCCATTAAAAAAGGAACAATATATATTATTTTAGCATACTTTAATGCACTTATACCAGTCTTAAATGGATCCGCTCCGGCAATTGACGCTGCAGCATAAGCCGCCAAACACACGGGTGGTGTGATGTTAGCGTCTTGGCTTAACCAAAACACAATCAAATGTGCAGACAAGATGCTGATTCCTTGTTCTGTCAAGGCCGGTACCGCCAAGACTGCGAGAATGATGTAGGACGAGGTGACGGTAAGACCCATCCCCAAAACATAAGATGCCAACGCAATCATCATAATAGCCAAAGGCAAGTACCCCATTGATAAAGCCAAAATCAGTTCAGAAAATTTAAACCCGATACCGGTAAGATAAACCGTCCCTATAATGATGCCCACACTTGCAGCGGTAACACCTATGTTGACAATTCCTTTTCCCGCTTCAAAAAAAGCACTCATAATCTTGAACCACGTTATTTTATCGTGCGAAAAAATTCGGTTAATAACGACAATAGTTATAATTGACCAAAACGCACAAAAAACAGGTGAATACCCAAACAACAAAAGAACAAATATAAGAATCAAAGGAACAAAATGAAACCATCCTGTTTTAATCAATAAAAAAATATCACGTGTTCTGTCTCTTTCAATCTTTTTTATAGCATCATTTTTCATATCTATGATAACATATAGGCTTATAAAATACAAAAGCGCCGGTGCTAAAGAGACCAACATAATCCTATTATAAGGAATTCCCGAAAGCTCCGCCATGATAAAAACGCCCGCCCCCATAACGGGCGGCATGAGCTGCGCTCCTGTAGAAGCAGCCGTTTCAATTGCAGCGGCTTCATAATCCTTCATCCCCGCCTTTTTCATCATAGGAATTGTAAAGGTTCCCGTTGCCATGACATTTGCAATGGCACTTCCTGTAACAGTTCCAATCAAAGCGCTAGCTACTGCTGCCGCCTTTGCTGTTCCAGTCTTTGTCTCTCCCGCAATGAGATGAGGCAATCTGACAAAAAAAGCAGCACCTCCGGACACGTTGAGAAAAGCACCAAACAGGATAAACATAAATACATAGGATGCAAAAATACCCGCCACACTTCCATAAATACCATATAGCGAGTTATATAAAAATCCAAATACTCTCCCAAGTGTCAGTCCTCTATGAGAAAAAATACCGGGCAAAAACGGTCCCGCAAAATTATACGCCAGGAATAAAAAAGCAACAATTGAAAGAATCTCACCCCTTTTTTTCCAAACGGAAATAAGCGATATGCTGACCATCAAAATCCCAAATATAATGTCCTCGCGATTGCTAATTCCGGCTCTCTTTCCCATCTCAGGATATTCTAAAATGAAATAAATCGTAGCCACAATTATCACCAGCATCATTAGAATATTCATCCATGGCCATTTTTGCTTCATTCGCATATCTTCATAAATCGTTATGAAGGATACCCCACCGATAAAGACGCTCCGGGAAAATTCCGGTGCAAACAATCCGTATTTAGCAGAAATCATCAAAAAAACAGCTAACAATATATACATGATGCGGAGGCTTTTGTGGTAAAAAGACTCATTCATGCCTAATCTCTTTTAGAAATTTTTCGGTCCCTTTGTGAAGTGGAATACCTAATTTTTCAACCATTTTATCAATGCTTTCCTCTCTTAGCTCCACTGCACTGCTATGAGTGGCTTTCATTATATTCAATCCTTCTTCTGAATATAAAGCTTTCATGAAATCATAGATTTTTTCTTCTGATACATTCTTATTGGCAATCACGTATGTCAAATTAGCATAGGTCACAACGTCCTCATCCTGACCCGAATAAGTACCGGAAGGTATTATTGCTATATCAAAAAATGGATATTGATCTCGAAAATTCAGCTCATCTCCAAGATTTCCGACATCCAGCAATCTGATTTGACGCGAAGAGGCTAAGTCGGTTATCAGCGACAACGGTAATCCACTAAAATAGCTGAAAACAGAAAGGTTGCCATCTTTTATCGCCGAAAGCTGATCAGCAGGAGGCAAATAAACAGGTGTAATTTTGTCCCAAATACCGGCTTTTTTGAAAAGAAGTTCGTCGAATATAGCGACAGCAGAACCCTGAGGGCCTACACCTACTTTTTTTCCTATCAAATGTTCAAAGCTCTCTATGCCAGAATCTTTCATAACAGCCGCATGATAAACATTTGTCCACCCAAAAGTCACAATTCTGATGTCCTGATAGCTTTGCCCTTCAAAAACCTCCTCACCGTGCCAAGCCCAATACAATTCAGACCCGTTTGCCAATCCTAAATCAGCCTCATTAAAATTAATCAATCGAACGTTTTCGGCTGAACCCGAAGACGTTTGAACCGTAAGACTTACGCTTTCCATTAATTGGCTAAAGACTTGACTAATTCCTCCACTCATCGAAAAATAAGTGCCACCGGGTGAAGCCGCGGCAAAAACATACTCTATCTTTTGCTGTTTCATACAACCGACGCCCACGATTAAAACAAAAGTGATTATCAAAATAGCCAATATAGCAATCTTTCTTCTCATACAATCCTCCACCATTCAAAATGGACTTCAAGGGTTATTATAATAAAAATTTTGTTAATTATCAAACAATATTGGTCAAAATATTATTCTGAATCATATACAGGATGAAAGGAGGTGAGATTAATGGCAATTGTTTCAACTGAACTAGAAGGAAAAGTAACTTTAGTGCTAAACAATGGCACGGACGGTGACGGCAATATCCTCACAAAGAACAAAACCTATTCAAAGGTTAAGCCCTCAGCAACAGACGAAGATTTATTTGCTGTCGTTTCAGGCATTGCGTCTTTGCAAGAAAAGCCCGTTATTTCTGTTCGCAAGACAGAAGAGTTTGATTTAGTGGACATGGTCTAATACCGCATTTTAATTTAGATGAAAGGAGGTGATATCATTGGCAACAAGACTGACTATGAGTTTCAAAAATTCCTCTGACAGAATGTCTAGCTACACACTAGACGATCCTAGAGCTGATCTAACTGATGCTGAGGTTGAAGCTATCATGCTTGACATGATTGCAAAAAATGTCTTCAACACAACCGGAGGAGATTTGGTGAGCATCTCATCTGCAAAGGTGACCACAACTAGCATTTCTGAGCTTATATAGGCTTACGCTTGAGGAGATGGTTCAACCATCTCCTCAAGCGTATCTGCCGTTCTCTATGAAATGAAAAATACATTGGAGGTGACGGATGGAAAATATCTATGAACAGATTGCCAATGTCGGCTTTCCCATTGCAGTGGCAACTTACTTGCTCGTTAGGGTTGAATCCAAGCTGACTGTATTGACAAAAAGCATTGATGAGCTTTCCAGAAGCATTTTAAATCTAAAATAAGCATCATTATAATTATCCATTATGTAATATTTATATACACAATAAAAAACGTTGTTAATACAACGTTTTTTAATTTATCGAAACTTCGTTTGGTGCATAACATATTTCATTGTATCTACTGAAAAAACTATGTTATGCACATTATCCACAGAGTTATCCACACAAAACTCCTCCTATGTTAATTCCTTGTTAAATGTATAATTATCGAAACAAAAAAAATCACAAAAACAACAACAATTTTCACTATTTATAGTATAATATTCACAATGAACCATACAACAAATACGAATATGAAGGTGGTATTATGAGCAAGCTTACAAAAGAAGAAAAAAGCTGGATTCTCTATGATTGTGGCAACTCAGCCTATTCAATGGCCATCACCACGGCGCTTCTTCCGGTCTACTTCGGCATGTTTAAAACCGGAAGCAGTATGGATTTAGGCTACTTCAACTCCATAGCCAGCATGATGATTGCCGTCTTAAGTCCTATTCTTGGAACCATTGCCGATTACAAAGATAAAAAGAAAAGATTCTTTATCTTCTTTTTTCTTTTAGGTGTCGTCTTTACAGGTGCATTAGCCGTTGTCCCTATCGGCATGTGGCAGCTATTAATTGTATTTTATATGATTACAGCCATCGGATTTGCCGGCGCAAATATTTTTTATGATTCGTTTCTGGTGGACGTTACCTCTGACGAAAGAATGGACCGAGTCTCATCAGACGGCTTTGCCTATGGATACATTGCAAGCATCATCCCCTTCGGGATTAGTCTCGAAATAGTATATTTCATCGGTATGGATCAATATCTAGGCTATCAATTAGGATTTGTCATCACTGCTGTCTGGTGGGGATTATTTACGCTTCCCATGTTGCGAAGCGTCCGACAAATTCACTACATTGAGCCTGAGCCCCGACCTATCTATAATAGCTTTGCAAGACTAGCCAAAACCTTTAAAAACATTAAAAAGCACAAACCTGTTATAATTTTTCTAATTGCTTACTTCTTGTACATTGATGGCGTAGATACCATTATAAAAATGGCTGTTCCCTATTCACAAAGCGTTCTTGGAGGAGATTCCTTTGACATGTTTGTTCTCCTAGGTATCTTACTGATCATTCAAATAATTGCTTTTCCATGTGCCATTATTTACGGTCGTCTTGCTCAAAGATTCACGACCAAGCGAATGATTTTCGTAGGCATTCTGACTTATATCTTTGCCTGTATATTCGCTTATAGCATTGATAAGCTCGCTGACATCTTTATTCTTGGCGCTATGATTGGTTCCGCACAAGGAGGAATCCAAGCACTCAGTCGGTCTTATTATGCCAAAATAATACCCAAAAATAACTCAAACGAATTTTTTGGTTTCTACAATATATTTGGCAAATTTGCAGCTATCATGGGACCGTTTATCATGGCTTTTGTAACAGATGTGACGGGAAACGCGCGTTACAGTATTTTAGGTATCATTCCACTATTCGTTCTTGGATTCATCGTACTGCTATTTTTACCAAAATCAACTGCCGAAATTGAGGTATATGGAGAAATATAATGCCTGGTTATTCTGATAAAATCAATCATCCGGCTTTCAAAAAATATATCAAAAGCCGAAAACAATATGCGCTCATTTTCTCGATAGGACTTGCCATAATTGCCATTATAGGATTCTATATTTATGGAGAAACGAGCTATGAAATGGACAATCCTGAGGCATTATACATCGGTCTTGGAATAGGCGGTATGTTCTTGCTCATAGGATTATACAGTGTGCTTCAAATCAATAAAAGCAAAACCTGGGATGGTCGAGTCAAAGATAAAGCAATCCGACATAAAAGACGTAAAATCTACAACACCGGTGACAAAAATGATTTTTACTGGCAGTCTTACATCGAATATACCGTCTTCATTCAAAGTGACTCGGGTAAGCTTATCACCGAGATAACTTCCGAAGATGATGATACACTCTACCGCTACTACAACATTGGTGAAAGAGTGCGTCATCATGGAGGTCTAAACTCTTATGAAAAATATGACAAATCTAAGGATGATATTATTTTTTGTAATGCCTGTGCTAGTCTAAACGATATCAATGAGGATTATTGCCATCGTTGCCACTGTCCTCTATTAAAATAAAGGGAGAATTCCATGGAAAAACCATCTTTTGAAACCCTTAAATGGAAAATAGATGTACCCATATTTAAAAATCGGCTCATTTTGAATCAACTCATGATTGCCATAGGTATTCCTTTTGGATTACTGCTTCTTTTTCTCTCCCTCGCAGGTGGAAAAGATTCCCTATATGCGATTGCTTTGATTTTATCTATGTTTCTTCTAACTTTCTTTCTTATTCTTATTCTATTCAAAGGAAAGTATTCCTTGAATTATTTATTAGACGAGAAAGGATTATCCGTCAACAGCGAAAAGAATTATCAGAAAAAATCCAGAGCATTAGCGCTCCTTACTGTTTTTTTATCTATTTTCAGCAAAAATCCCACCGCAGCAGGAGCAGGCATTCTAAGCCAGACTAGACATAAGGAATATATCCGCTGGCATCATATCACAAAGGTGAAATATTACGACAGGCATCATACCATCCTCATAAAACAGGGATTATTTCATAGTGTTGGTGTCTTTTGTACAGATGAAAACTATCCATTAGTTCAATCCATTGTAGCGTCAAAGACAGAAAATTTACAAGTCAAATAAATATTTCTTTGAGGAGACAAAGCCATGTCTGATTTCATCAATCACCATTACTGTGGCGAAGATGCATTGGGGCTTATCAATAAAGAACCCAGACAGATAATCGAAAAGAACCGGATTTTATACAATTTGGGGTGTCAAGGTCCTGATTTTTTCTTATATCACGGCGCCCTGCCATGGAACAAGCATTCGTTCGCCCCACTGGGCAGCAAGATTCATGCAAGCGAAACAAATAAGCTATTTATGAAGTCAGTTGAGTATATAAAAAACCTACCCAATCAAGCGATGCGCGAAAGAGCAATCGCATATTTGATGGGCTTTGCTTGTCATCATTCCTTAGACGCTTTCTCCCATCCTTTTATCTATTATTTTTCCGGAAAAGACAATGATTTGCATAAGGAATATGAAATGATATTAGATGTGCTCAATAGCCAGTTATATGGACGAAAACCGGCTATAGATTTTGATTTTACTGCGCTCTTCGATCTATCCAACGAGGATTTGTCCGTGGTCACTTCCATTTACACCTATTTATTTAAAGAGCTCCACCAAATCAGCATGCCTGAAGAAGCTGTCGCGTCATCAATACAAAAGTATGCATTTCTACTTCGTTTATTCCCTGACCGAAATGGCTTCAAAAGAAAAATCTCAAAAGCCATCGAAAAGATAATAAAACATCCTCATATCATCTCAAAGGTTTTTATTCAATCCAACATTCGAGATATTGATGATTATTTGAATCTTACGCAACAAATATGGTTGCATCCTTGCGACAAAAATATAACATCAAAAGAATCCTATCCCGACCTTTTTGACCGTTCAATCCATGACGCCTCTCAAAAAATAAATGCACTATACCATTTTATACAAGAGCCTTTTTCGCCTTCAGACCTATCAAACGTAATACGGAACCTCTCTTTTGAGACAGGTGAAATATTTCAGTATGAAAACAACCAAAACATAATAGAAATGAAATGGTTCAAGCCTAAGCAAATATCATGATTGCATCTTGCAAAAGACATTTATTTGATTTATAATAATTAATGTTCGGGGTGTGGCTCAGTTTGGTAGAGTGCTTGGTTCGGGACCAAGAGGCCGGAGGTTCAAATCCTCTCACTCCGACCATGAATATATTAAAAAAGCTCGGTATAACCGAGCTTTATACTTATTACAAAGTAAAATTAGCAACTAAGGTATTATAATGATAAATACGAAGCATTAATGAGTTATAATAAATTAAGAGCGCAGAAGACTTAAGATAAGGTTTACC
>JAFGVC010000063.1 GCA_016938195.1 Tissierellales bacterium
ATTAATGAGTTATAATAAATTAAGAGCGCAGAAGACTTAAGATAAGGTTTACCAACTGTTTGAGCCTTGAGGCGAGTTGTTGGGAAACCCTTAAGTCTTCGAGCTCATTTGATAATGTCCGAATGAGCTGAGTATTATCATTTAATACCATAATAACTAAGACTTTTTCAAAAATCCAAACCCGGTCATGCCGGGTTTTTTTATTGGAACAAAGTAATTCTTGAAAAACAAATGGTGTATGCTATAATATATATGGTTTGACTTGTATCCATCTCGATATGGAGCAAGAACAAGGAGGAAAAAATGAATAAAATTTTAAAAGACACACGCAAACTCACTTTTTTAGGAGTTATGCTCGCATTAACAATTGCTTTTGTGGCAATCACAGCTATCCCCACCGCTTCGGCTAGTATGGCCCTACTTCTTTTTATCCCAACCATTGTGACGGGAATTGTAATGGGTCCTAAGGCCGGCGCTTTGATGGGATTCTGTGCGGGTTTAGCTACTCTTTTACGAGGACTGCTCGCTCCATTATCCCCTTTTGATTTATTCTTTATTAACCCACTGGTATCTGTGCTTCCAAGAACATTTATCGGCATCGCTTCATATTATGTTTATACATTATTGAAGTCTCTCGTTAAAAACGAAAAAATTTCAATACTAATCGCAGGCGCATCCGGTGCTATTGTAAACACAGCATTCGTCATGACCATGCTGTATTTTATTTATGCTAAAGAAATTGCGGACTTGGTAGGCGCGCCATTTAAAGTCTTATTGCTTTCGATTATTACGTCAAACGCCATCATTGAAGCCGTTGTCGCAGCATTGTTGACGTTGCCCGTCGTCTTGGCCTATCAAAAAATTTACAAGTAAAAGGAGACCATTATGTTATTAGCCATTGATATTGGCAATACGAATATTACAATCGGGGTTTGGTCTGATGGAAACCTGAACGGTCCATGGAGAATGACGACCAAGCAGCCTCGCACATCTGATGAATATGGCCTGTTTATCAAAAATTTACTCGAAATCAATGGTGTGAACACAGCTCATTTAGAGGCAATCATTGTATCCTCAGTCGTGCCGAACATCATGTATTCCTTTACAAGAGCTTTGGAAAAATATCTTGGACTCGAGCCTATTATTGTCGGCCCCGGTACAAAAACCGGTTTGGATATTAAGGCAGAAAATCCAAAAGAAGTAGGCGCAGATCGCATTGTAGATGCCGTTGCAGCTTATGAAATATATGGCGGACCTATTATTGTCATAGATTTTGGCACAGCTACGACGTATGACGTCGTTTCTGAAAAGTTTGAGTTTATAGCCGCAATTACCTCACCCGGCATTCAAATCAGTGCCGATGCATTGTGGAGCAGATCTGCTCAGCTTCCAAATATTGCTATCCGAAAACCCAGAAGCATCATGGCCAGAAATACAATAACAAGTATGCAAGCGGGTCTTGTTTACGGATATATTGGCCAAGTCGAATATATTGTGCAAAAAATTAAAGAAGAAATGGATAATTTTAATGTTAAGGTGGTTGCTACCGGTGGCCTCGGAAGTATTATTTTCCCTGAAACAAAAGTCATCGACGAGTATGATATATTACTCACACTAAAAGGATTGAAAATAATATATGAGAAGAATTTCAAGGGCTGAAAAGCCCTTGAAATTTAGGTATAAAGAAGGTGAACCATTGGATCTTATCAAAGAATTCATAAAATTCTACAAGCCTCATCGCAAGATATTTATTTTAGACATATCCTGCGCTCTTGGCATTGCTGCAATGGATTTGATTTTTCCCTTGTTGTCAAGAAACATTCTAAACATGTACATTCCTGATAGGAATCTCCGTGCGTTGATTATTACTGCCTTTGTCATGCTTTTTCTTTATTTGCTGAGGGCCGTATTCAATTATGTTGTCCATTACTGGGGACACATCGTGGGTGTTAGAATCGAATACGACATGCGCAAAACATTGTTTGATCATTTGCAGACTCAGGATATCAGTTTTTTTGACAAAAGCCGCACAGGCCAGCTCATGTCCAGGTTAGTTAACGATTTAAACTTAATCACTGAGCTTGCTCATCATGGCCCTGAAGACCTCTTTTTATCGGTCATCATGTTGTCCGGATCCTTCATTATATTGCTCAATATTGAATGGCGACTGACCCTGATTCTGTTTGCTTTTATTCCTTTCATGTTTTACTTTACGTTAAAAAAAAGCATGCAAATGAGAAAAAAATTCAGAGAGGTACGCGAAAGAATTGCTGCTGTCAATTCACAAATTGAAAACAGTATATCCGGAATTAGAGTCTCAAAAGCGTTTACTAATGAAGATTATGAACAAGAAAAATTCAATGAAGGAAATATGACCTTCCGAATTTCCCGTAGCAACGCTTTTAAAACGATGGCGGAATTCTATTCAGGTATTAATCTTTATATGAATTTTCTCACTCTGATTGCGATTTCCTTCGGAGGTTATTTTGTGTTTTCGGGACGAATTTCTTATGGCGATTTACTGGCCTTTATCCTTTATACCAATTTTTTCATGGAGCCTCTAAAAAGGTTGACAAACTTCACTGAACAATTTCAAAACGGTATGTCCGGCTTTGAAAGATTTAGAGAAATGATGTCCGTCACACCTAAAATCCAAGACCCTCCTGAAGCCAGAGAGCTAGTAAATGTTGCCGGAAATATTTCATTTCGCAACGTCTCTTTTTCTTACGAATCGGATCAACAAAACAACATTTTGAGTCATATCAATATCGATATCCCTGCCGGTAAAACAGTTGCGCTCGTGGGCCCTTCCGGAGGAGGAAAAACAACGCTTTGTCATTTAATACCAAGATTCTATGACGTGACTGAAGGCGAAATCTTTATTGACAACAACAATATTAAGGATTTCACCGTTAAATCATTGAGGAAAAGTATTGGACTTGTTCAACAAAGTGTCTTTTTGTTCACAGGAACCATTCGCGAAAATATATTATACGGAAAAATTGACGCTACTGATGAAGAAGTCATTGAAGCGGCAAAGAATGCTAGCATCCATGATTTCATAGCCTCTTTACCCGAAGGCTATGAAACCTATGTCGGGGAAAGAGGTGTCCGACTGTCCGGAGGACAACAACAAAGGCTGTCTATTGCACGCGTATTTCTAAAAAACCCACCCATCTTGATTCTAGATGAGGCAACCTCCGCTCTCGACAATGCTACTGAAATCATGATTCAAAGATCCCTGGAAAAGCTATCGGCAGGCCGAACAACATTAGTCATCGCACATCGACTGTCAACAATAAAAAGCGCCGATGAAATTATTGTCATCGACGATAAGGGCATTCATGAAAGAGGCACACATGATGATTTAATCAAACTAAACGGAATATACTGCCAGCTTTACAACTCGCAGTTCAAAGGATTTATGTAGAGAGCATACCGTTTCACACGGTATGCTCTTCTTTTTTAACAAGTTTCAATTTCCCATCTTCAACCTTTACAACTATTTTATCCTCTTTTGTGATGCTTCCCTTGAGTATTTCCTCAGATAAAGTATCTTCTATTCTCTTTCTAATGGTTCTCTGTAATGGCCTAGCGCCAAAAACCGGATCGAATCCTTCATCAGCCAAAAATTTCTTAGCTTCATCTTCAATTAATATGGATATGCCTAAATCATTTAATTTCTTTTGTAATTGTTCAACCATCAAATCAACGATCTCTTTAATATTTTCTTTGTCAAGCGAATGAAATACAATGATGTCATCAAGTCTGTTCAAAAACTCTGGTCTGAACGTCTGCTTCAACTTGTCCATGACGTTTTCTTTCATCTTCTCATAATCATTTTTTGCTTCCTCTGATGGATTACCCGTACTAAACCCCAATGTTCTCTGTTTCCTAATCGTATCGGCTCCTACATTGGAAGTCATAATAACCACGGTATTTTTGAAGTCAACCGTCCTTCCTTTAGCGTCTGTCATTCTTCCATCGTCAAGCAATTGTAATAATATATTAAAAACATCCGGATGAGCTTTTTCAATTTCATCAAAAAGAATGACTGAATAAGGCTTCCTCCTAACTTTTTCTGTCAATTGCCCTCCTTCATCAAATCCAATGTATCCGGGTGGTGATCCAATCAGCTTTGAAACGGAGTGTTTCTCCATATATTCTGACATGTCAATACGAATAATCGCATCCTCATCACCAAACATTGATTCTGCCAATGCTTTAGAAAGCTCTGTCTTGCCAACTCCTGTAGGTCCAAGAAATATAAATGATCCAATTGGTTTTTTGGGATCCTTCAAGCCAACTCTTGCTCTTCTAATAGCTTTGGCTACCGCGTCAACAGCCGCTTCCTGTCCGATAATTCTTTTATGTAATAGCTTTTCAAGATGAAGTAGCTTTTCAGATTCATCCGTAGCCATTTTAGTGACAGGAATGCCTGTCCACGAAGCTACGATTTGAGCAATATCATCATATCCAATTGACGTATCCGTCTTTGAAGTTTCCTGCTTCCATGATTTTTTTCTGTTTTCAAGCTCTTGAAATAGTTCTTTTTCCTTGTCCCGAAGCTCTGCAGCCTGTTCAAATTTTTGATTGTTTATTGCTTGAAGTTTCTCATTAGCTACATTTTTGATTTCATCCTCCAAATCCTTCAAGTCAGGAGGTGCTGTCACTGTTTTAATTCTCTGTCTAGATGAGGCCTCATCTATCAAATCAATCGCTTTGTCAGGCAAAAATCTATCTGAAATATATCGGTGTGACAGCTTTGCCGCAGCATCAATAGCTTCATCTGTAATTTTTACTTTATGGTGTGCTTCATATTTATCTCTTAAGCCCTTCAATATTTCTATCGTTTCTTCGACAGAAGGTTCATCAACCATAACAGGTTGAAACCTTCTTTCTAAAGCCGTGTCCTTTTCAATATGTTTTCTAAACTCATCTATCGTCGTCGCTCCAATGGCTTGTATCTCTCCTCGAGCAAGAGAAGGCTTCAAGATATTGGCGGCGTCAATAGCTCCTTCCGCTCCGCCGGCTCCTATTAGATTATGCATTTCGTCTAAAAACATGATGATATTACCGTCAGCAATGATTTCTTCCATCACTTTTTTTAAACGTTCTTCAAATTCACCTCTATATTTAGACCCCGCCACCATACCCGGAAGATCTAGCGTGACGACCATTTTATTTTTTAATATTTCCGGCACTTTGCCATCTACAATAGCTTGTGCTAGGCCTTCAGCAATTGCAGTCTTTCCAACACCTGGTTCTCCTATTAATACCGGATTGTTTTTTGTTCTTCTGCTTAAAACCTGAATCACTCTTTCTATTTCTTTATTTCTTCCTATAACCGGGTCTAATTTTCCGGATTTAGCCATTTCATTTAAATTTTTTCCGAATTTTTCAAGGTTTTTTAATCCTTTTTCTGCCTGAGACGCTTTGGGCAACGCAGGATTTCTTTCACTGCTCGTTGTTTTCATTATTTCTTGCAAATCACTTTGAAGAATTTCAGCTGTTAATCCGTATTCCTTCAAAATTAGGGAGGCCACGCCTTCTCCTTCCGACGCAATCGCAATCAGCACATGCTCAGTTTCTATATAATGATAACCAAATTTTACGGCGTATTGACCCGACATCTCTAAAATATTTTTTGTCCTTGGGCTGATAGCCATTTGCGTCATCATAGTATTACCTACTCCAACGAGTGTTTTGATACTTTCGATTACATTTTGTGAGGTTAATCCTCTTTTTCTAAGAATTTTACCCGCAATACCTTCCTCTTCCATAATTAAACCCAAAAGAATGTGTTCTGTACCAATCATATTGTGCTTGAGCTCAACCGCTTTAATTCTTGCAATTTCAAATGCTTTTTTTAATGATCCGCTTAATTCTTTTCCCATCATAAGTCGCCACCTCTATATTAATTTATTTCTGATTGTTTCTGCTCTTTTGATGTCTCTTTCTATATCACTCATTTCTAATCTATTGATAAACTGAAGGCTAGCCGGTTGAATCTCAATAAACAATTTGTCCATTTCATTAATGGTATTGCCTTTTAGAACATCCATGGAGATGCCCAGTTTTAAATATGATATCAGTCTAACCGCTTCCTCGGTAGAAATCATCCTTGCATTCTTCAAAACGCCATATGCTCTGAAAACTTTGTCTTCAAACTCTAGCTTGTTTTTTTCCATTAGTGAGTTCCGGATATTTTTTTCTTTTTCTGCAATTTGTCTTGTAATGTTTTCGATTTTTTTGATAATTGTTTCTTCGGTATCTCCAAGCGTCACTTGATTGGATATTTGATATAAAGAACCCATCGTCTTGCTCCCTTCACCGTAAACTCCTCTGACCGCAAGACCAAATTGAGCAACCGTGGAAAGAACCTTGTTGATTTGCTTAGTAATCTCCAACGCCGGTAAATGAAGCATCACTGAAGCTCTCATTCCCGTGCCGGTGTTTGTGGGACATGAAGTTAAATAGCCTAATTGTTCATCGAAGGCATACTGTACATTTTTTTCTATGCGGTCATCAATTTGATTTATCTTATGCCATACTTCATTTAATGAAAGTCCCGAGTGCAAAACTTGAATCCTAAGATGGTCTTCTTCATTAATCATAATTGTTTCGGTTTCATCTTGGCTTAATGCAAACCCACTGATATCAGAATGACCTAACAACGCAGGACTAATAACATGCTTTTCAACTAACATTTCCTTTTCTATTTTCGGAATATCCTTTGTCTTAAAAATGGCATAGTGTGATTTGTCTATAACAGCCGCCATTTCATTAAAAACGCTTTGCCCTTCTTCGATTGAGATTTTAACGGGAAAATTATATTTTTCAAAGTTTCTAGCTAACCTAATTCGACTACTGACAACAACGTCTCTGTCTTTTCCTTCCTCTTTTAACCATGAAATCATTTTTCTCCCTCCTCCAAATCGCTTTCCATCTTACGTATTTGATCTCTAAGCTCGGCCGCTTTTTCATAAGCCTCACTATCAATGGCCTCTTTCAATTTGCTTTTCATGGTTTGAATAGCTCTCTGATTGATTAATGCCTTGCCTGCTCTTGAAGGAAGCTTTCCGATATGCCTATCATGTCCATGAATATTTCGAATGACAGGGTTGATTTTTTTTCCAAAAGCCTTGTAGCATTCGCTGCATCCAAACTTACCATTTTGCTTAAATTCATCATATGTCATGCCACATTGACGACATTGAATTGAAGAAATATCTGACTTTGAATAGTCAGTTAAAAATCCGGACATAATATTTTGGATTGAAAATCCCGGGCTGAATCCTGTATATTTTTTAGCGCATTCTTCACATAAGTGCATTTCTGTTTTTTTGCCATTAATGATTTTAGTCACATGTACCGTAGCTTGGTTGACCTTGCATTCACTGCATATCATCTTGAAACCTCCTTATATCAGAACAAGTAGCATTTCTTTCATTAGATCTGCTCTAATCATATTTCTATCTTCATGATAAATTTTCCCTAGTGTTCTGTCACTTAAAACTCTTAACATAATGTTGAGCTCTCGCTCATTGATAATCTTTTCGTTAAAGAGATTCTTCAAAATACTCTCCGATTGAGCTTTAGTTAGACTGTCGCCAATGGTATCCTTAAGTATTTTTTCGATATGACGATTAGGATTTGTCTTAATTTTAAATATTCTAACATATCCTCCTCCTCCACGCCTGCTCTCAATAATATACCCTTTGTCATTACTAAACCTCGTGGCCAAAACATAATTAATCTGGGATGGAGCGCAATTAAACTGTTGTGCCAGAATATTTCTCTGAATCTCAATGCTGTCGCTTTTTTCCATTTCAATAATTCTATTGATATACGATTCTATAATATCGCTCAATTTAGCCATATTTTCACCCTGTTTTGACTTTGACTTTCTTTGACCTTCATAGTCCTATTATAGCACTTGATTATCAAAAATCAAGTGCTATAATTAACATTTTATTATTTCATGCGAATGATTTCCAGAGCTCTTTGTAGTTGTATATCTTCATCCAAATATTCAGGACCATACATGGCTTCTTCAGGAAGCTCTACCATGACATCCGGTAAAATACCTACACCGTGTATGTTAATATCATTCGGAGTGAAATACTCTGAAACCGTTAATTTTACACCCGAACCATCATCCAAAGGCATAATTCTCTGCACTATTCCCTTACCAAAAGTTTTAGTCCCGACCAGAACACCCGAACCTGTATCTTTAACTGCTCCGGCCAATATTTCTGAAGCGCTAGCACTCCCCTCGTTGATTAAAAGCACTAAAGGAAGTTCTAATTTGCTCTTTTTCGAATAATAATACTCTCTTTCTCCGCTTTTCGTTTGTGTATAGGTAATGATGGTCTCTCCCAGTAATTCATCAGCAATATCCGCCACAGAGCTAATCAATCCCCCCGGATTATATCTTAAATCAATAATCAAACCCTCCATGTTCTGTTGAAGCAGCTCTTTGAGAGCTAATACGAAATCATCCGCCGTCTGCTGGTCAAAAGTCGTAATACGTATATATCCGATTTTTTCTTCAAGCATTTCGTGTTTAATAGTTGCAATTTTAATATTTTGTCTTGTGATCACAACATCAAAAATTAACTCTTCATTATCTTTTGTCATTCGGCTAATTGTGATACTGACATCCGTACCCGGCTTTCCCTTCATAACGCTTACCGCATCAGAAAGCTCATCTCCTGAGTAGGCGATACCGTTAACAGCAATAATATAATCTCCCGTCTTGAGTCCTGCTTTTTCTGCAGGCGTATCTTCAATAGGCGCCACAACAACTATTTTATTATTGTCAGATACAGATACATATACACCAATTCCGCTATACTCGCCCTGGGTCTGCTCAATTAATGAGTTAAACTCTTCAACTGTCATGTATTCGGAATAAGGATCTCCTAAAGAAGCTAGCATTCCTTCAAGGCCGCCATCAAACAACAGCGTCTCATCTGTTTCATATAAGAAATTGCTTGTGACATAGTCCTGAACATATTCATACTTTTCATATTTTTCTTCTATTTGTATAAGCGAAGCGTATCGTTCCTGCGATAATACGACCTTTTGGTCAAATTTGACGCCGAAGTACAGGCTTCCCATATAAGCGAGTATAAACGTCATTACCATTGCCGTAATCGTAACAAAAAATGCTCTTTTTCTAGATATCATAGGTTACTCCTTTTGCTATTTATACCTTGTTAACCTTTATATTATATCACAACACTAAATTAATTAATAATAAAAATTTTCCTTGATAAAATCATTCGATGTCTTTATAATAGTATTGTTGCTTAAAGATTTTGCTTCCATAGCTCAACTGGATAGAGCACCGGTCTTCGGAACCGGGTGTTATGGGTTCGAATCCTATTGGGAGCACCATGAAGCCCGGATTTACCGGGCTTTTTTTAATGCTTGTACTAAATGATTGTGATAGAGACCGGACAATGGTCTGAACCCATAACCTCATTGTGAATGCTTGCTTCATTGATATGAGATAAATACGCTTCATTAACAAAAAAATAATCAATTCTCCATCCGGCATTATTCTCCCTAGCATGAAACATATAGGACCACCACGAATATTTTATTTCATCCGGATGAAGATGTCGAAAGGTATCTACAAAGCCACTTTCGGAGAATCGATCCATCCATGCCCTTTCCTCAGGTAAAAAACCTGAAACCGACGCATTCGCCTTTGGATTTTTTAAATCAATTTCATGATGAGCTGTGTTATAATCTCCACAAATAATAACATTTTTTCCTTCAGTCACCAGTTCTTGTGCGTAATCCTGCAACGCCTCGTAAAAATCCATCTTAAACTGAAGCCGCTCATCTCGTTGCTTCCCATTCGGAAAGTAGATATTCATTAAGATAAAATCCTCAAATTCAAGATTAATTGTTCTGCCTTCATGGTTGAATTTTTCCTGAGGTAACCCGTACCATTCACGCAAGGGTTGAATCTTAGAATAAATGGCCGTACCGCTATACCCCTTTTTCTCTGCTGAATTAAAAAACGAATAATAGCCTTCAATGTTGATTAAATCCTCTTCTAATTGTTCCTTTTGTGCTTTTGTCTCTTGTAAGCAAAGAATATCAGGCTGAGTCTGTTGGACCCATTCTAAAAAACCCTTCTTTTTTGCAGCACGTATGCCATTGACGTTCCAGGAATAAATCTTCATGTATACCTCCCGTTTTTTTGATTTTTGCTCATATTTGATTTTATGTGCTTGTTAGAAAATATATTGAATGATAATGATTTTCATAATTTGACAAATCCCTAATAAAATATTATTATTGATGAGAAAAAAAGAACGGAGAAAATCATGTTATATTCAAGCAAATTCAGAAAATACATATCTTTAGCCATAGCATTGCTTATTATTCTTTCCTTGCTATTGCCACTAACTTCATAAAATCGAGGTCATATACTTTGGAAAAAACACTTGTTCTCATAAAACCTGATGCGGTAAACAACAAATATGTCGGTAAAATTATTGCCGTCTATGAAGAAAATCGCTTTGATATTGAAAAGATAAAAATTTTAATTCCTGATGAAAGGATTCTTTCTGATCATTATCGCGAGCATATTGGAAAAGATTTTTATCCGCAATTGATTGACTTCATGAAAAGCGGCCGAGTCGTAGCAATGATTCTGGCTAAGACAAATGCCGTCGAAGACGTCAGGAAAATAAACGGACACACCGATCCTTTATTGGCAACGGAAGGAACTGTTAGAAAGCTTTTCGGCACCAGTATTACTATGAATGCAGTGCATGGTTCAGCTACGCTGCTCGAAGCTAAGAGAGAAATGAATATATGGTTCTAAAGGAAGCTTAGGCTTCCTTTTTTAATGATAGCCTAAACGCTTCGATAATTCATCCGTATATTGCACGAGTGTCATCCCTATTTTCCTGCGAACTTCTTTTGTCATTCTCGAGCTAGGGCCTGACACACTGATGGCATAATTAGCAATTCCTTTAAAGTCTCTGATTGGTGCTGCAACGCAGGTCAACTCGTTTTCCAACTCCTGAATATCCTCTGCATAGCCGTTTTCCTTTGCGAGTTGAATTTGTATCATCAGCTCTTCTCTGCTTAAAACGCTGTGAATCGTATATTTAGCATAGGTTGTGCAATTCATAATTTCTTCAATCTCTTCTTCGGGCAAAGTGGAAATAATAGCCTTTCCTGCCGCGGTCACATGCAAAGGTAATCTCTGTCCTTCCTTGGTGCTGATTCTCATAGAATGGGGACTCTCCACCTTTTCTATATATATAATCAATTGATCATTTCTCGCAACCAAGTTAACCGTTTCAGAGTATGTGTCAACCAATTTCTCAAGGTAAGGACGGCACATATTTCTCAAGCTTGAGTTAACCATTGTCCCAAGTCTAAAAAGCTCCATGCCTAGCAAATATTTGCCGGAATGAACGCTTTTAGTTAATATTCCCGATTTCTCAAGCGTTGTGATAAGATTAAAAGCTGTGCTTTTATGAAGCCCGGTCATTTTGCTGATTTCTGTTACACCAAGCTCTTCAGATTTTTCAAACGCTTTAATAATCGCAATCGCTCTATCTACAGACTGAATAGAATTGCCTTCTTTTGCCATTTTGTCTCCCTTTACCAATTTCTTTGCCATAATGTAATACACCTATCTTAGCATACTCTGTTTTATCTATCAATACAGAATTAATAATAAAATAAAAAAAGCCGGAATTATCCGGCTTTCAAATCATTGTGCTAAGCTACCGCTTGGACATTATTATCTTTATTTTTTCTTTGAAGCAAAAACCCTCCTATAAGCATCACGCTTCCAATGCCATTAAACACCAAACTGGTTGTAATCAACATGACGCCACCAACAAGAAACAATATTTGCTCGATATAACTCATTTTATGGATGAAAAATTTCGTTAGGGCTGAAGCTACGGCAATAATACCAATGATGGAAGTCGCAATAATTAATATGAGCTGAATGGGCTGCACGTCAATCATCAGAATTTCCGGACTGTAAACAAATATGTACGGAATTAAAAATGCTGCTATAGCCAATCTTGATGCTTGTACCCCTGTCTTCATCGGCTCTGATTTTGCGACGCCTGAAGCTGCAACGGCTGCGAGACATACGGGAGGTGTAACGTCTGCTATGATACCAAAGTAAAATGCAAACATGTGTGCTGCTATAACAGGCACGCCTAACATCACAAGCGCCGGAGCGGCAATAGTTGATGTAATGACATAATTTGCCGTCGTAGGTACGCCAATTCCAAGTATAATTGATGTTATCATCGTGAAAAACAATGTCATCATAAGATTACCGTTTGCAATACTAACTAGGATTGATCCCATTTTTAAGCCTAGTCCTGTCTGCGTCACAACACCAATGATAATCCCGGCACATGCACAAGCAGCGATAACTGTCAATGCGCTTCTTGCACCATTAATCATTCCTTGAACGATGTCACTAAAAGAAAGTCTTGTATCCTTCTTTATCGATGCGACAATGATTGAAGATGCAATGGCTCCAAGAGCCGCACGTATAGGTGTATATCCTGCTATCAAAAGATACATGACTAATACAATAGGTGCTAGCAAATGCCCTCTTTGTTTCATAACATCGACAAACTTAGGAAGCTTATCCTTTGGCATTCCTTCAAGTCCTAACTTCTTCGCTTCAAAATGAACACCCGCCCATACGCCAAAGTAATAAAGCAAAGCCGGAATAACAGCCGCTGCAATGATTTTTACATAAGGCGTGTTTGTGAATTCTGCCATTAAAAATGCTGCTGCTCCCATAATAGGAGGCATCAGCTGACCCCCTGTCGAAGCTGTGGCTTCAACGGCCCCTGCAAATTCACTTTTATAACCTAGTTTTTTCATCATAGGTATTGTAAAGCTTCCTGTTCCAACAACATTTGCTACTGAGGATCCGGTAAGCGTTCCCATACATCCACTCGAAATAACAGCAACCTTGGCAGGACCGCCTGCTGCTCCACCCGCAACAGAATTCGCTATATCAATAAAAAATTCTCCCATTCCTGTTTTTTCAAGATATGCTCCAAATAAGAGAAACATGAAAATAAAGGTTGATGAAACACCAATTGGAATTCCGAAAATTCCTTCTGTCGTATAAAATAACTGCTGAATTAAATCATCAATGGCTACGCCTCTATGTGCCAATTTACCCGGAATGCTTGGTCCTAATAACGCGTATCCAATAAATGCTATCGCTATAATGACCATCGGCCATCCTATTACCCTTCTTGCCGCCTCGAGGACCAATAATACAGCAATGACACCCACGACCATATCAATAGTCGTCACCCTGCCTGCTCTTAAAACAAGATCTTTATAAAAAACAACAACATAAAGACAAACGAGCGCCGCAAGTATCCCTAATCCAATATCCAAGGGATGCAGCTTATCTCTTGAAAAGCTTTTCACTGATGGATATAGCAAATAAACAAGACCAAGTCCAAATGCAAGATGGATAGCCCGTTGGAGCATCGCATCTAATACACCAAAAATACCGGTGTACAACTGAAAAATGGTGAATGCAATCATGATTGCCGCCACAAGTTTTTCTTGGGTTCCATGTAAAACTCTAAAATCCGACCCTTTGTCATATTTTCTTAGAAGTTCATCCGGAGAATCCGGACCATTGTTGATATCTTTAATTTCAACTGACATGTGATCATTCCTTTCAAAATATTATTATATGATGATTGCCTATTTTTATGACATATTTTTCAACGGTATATATTGTTAAGGAGCCCTCCGCTTTATGAAGCAACTCAAATAAATCATATGTTTTGCCATCAATTATCAACGTGTGCTGAGGTATCTGAGAAATGTATAAACTGATTTCCTCAAACTCTCTTTCAATAAAATAAATGAATTTACCATCTTTTATTTCAAAATCACTATCTTGCTCCTGTGTGCATGGCAAGCCCACTCCAAAAGACTCATAAATTGTTTTAAATAATTGCAATTTCCCCTCAGAAATCTTGAAAAATTCCTCAACAGGCGTCAAAAGCACTGAATGTTTGTATCCTAGAACAAAGGAATCATTTTGAAGACTATCTTGTAGTAATAGCTTGCCTTCACCATTTACGACCATTAGCACATCTGTTTTCAGAGAAGGCAGTACGAGTACTGCCCCCAAAATGATAATACTTATTGTAAATCTTAAAAAATTATTTTTTAACATCCTCTTTATTGTAAAACGCCTATTTCTTTAAAGAACTTTTCAGAACCTGGGTGAAGTGGAACAGACATGCCGTCATTTCCTGTTTCTTGTGTTATATATTTACCAACATTATGTGCCGCAACTACACGATCATGATTAGCATAAATTTGTTTAGTTAATTCATATACAAGAGCCTCGTCCAAATCTGCCGATACACAAAGCATCGATTTTACTGTCAATGTTTGAACATCTTCTGTTTGTCCTTTATACGTGTTTGCAGGAACAGTAAATTCAGTAAAGAAATCATATTCTTCAGTCAATTTTGCTGCTACATCTCCGTCCACAGGCACTACAAACACATCATTTTGAGCTGATAAATCCTGAATGGCTGCTGTCGGAATCCCTGCTGTTAAAAACGCTGCATCTACTTGTTTATCTTTTAATCCTGATGAAGCTTCAGAGAAAGACAAAAACTTAGCATCGATATCCTTATCAAAATCAAGTCCTGCTGCAGCAATGATTTGTCTGGCGTTTGCTTCAACACCACTTCCAATAGCCCCTACAGCTATTCTCTTACCTTTAAGGTCCGCAACTGATTTAATGCTTTCGTCGGTTGTAACAATTTGAAGCGGTTCACTATACATTGTAGCAAGTCCTCTTAATTTTTCAAAGGCTTGTCCTTCAAACATGTTTTTCCCATTGTAGGCATACCATGCAATGTCATTTTGAACGATAACAACTTCAACTTTTCCATCATAAAGTAAATTGATGTTTGCAACAGATGCACCTGTGCTTTGTGCAGTTGCATTGACGCCTTCAATTGAATTATTCCAAATCTCTGCAAAAGCGCCTCCCAATGGGAAATAAGTTCCTGCAGTTCCTCCGGTTCCGATATTAACGAAAACGTTTTCAAATTTTACAGGGTCCTGTCCCTCTTGAACTGTTGTTGATTCGGCTTGAGTCGCAGCCGGAGCCTTTGCGCATCCTGAGAACACGCTTAAAACCATGATGACTGCCAATAAAATCAAAAGTTTCTTTTTCATGTATTCCTCCATAGATTAAATATAATTGACTTTATTATGCAATATCTCCTACACTATCCGACAAAATCCGACAAAAAATAACAAACGACATGATTTTATCATGCCATCCGTCTGTCGAAAAAGTCTTAATTTCTGTGATATTAATGATAATACTCAGCTCATTCGGACATTATCTGCAAGATAGCGCTACAATGCCCTCAATAAATTTTTTAATGTTTACTTTTCCCCTGTAAGGGCTCTTTTCACGTAAATAATCCATTTCTATCCTAATATCCTTATAATTGAAAACCGACGTTGCATATTTTTCAAAGCGGTAATTACTGAAATCCTCCAATCCGATTGAAGCAATATTTTGCATAGCTACTAGGCATAGTCTTCGAAGTCTCTGTTCAACGGCCTTAGTATTTGTAAGCAATCGACGTGTTGAAGCACTTTCAACAATATATTGATAAAGGTCTGCCATATTATAATTCCATTCCTGGCATGAATCTTTCTCTTTTGTAATTTTTTTAATTATTTCAGTCAGCTCATGAAGACCGGATTGCCCGATAATGCCCAAATCTCTGAAAATTTGGCTAAGCTCCTCGTCATCTATCTGTCCTTTAACCTTTGAAATTTCAACATTCCTAATTCCTAATAGATCAATCACTTTTTCGTTTTGGATAGTGTGCGACACCTTCTCGATGACCTTCACAACTTCAATCACATTAACCGGTTTATTAATAAAATACTCGACTCCTAATCGATAAGCCTCTCCTATTACTTTCTTAGTTGTCACCTCTGAAATCATAATAAATTTGCCGCTAAATCCAGATTTGACTATTTTCTTCAATACCTCTAATCCGTCTTCGTCGGGCATCAAAAAGTCTATTAGAATGATGTCCGGCTTACCCTCAAACACATCATTCAATACATTATCTATCTTACAAGAATATCCGCATACATATCCGAGTTGGTATTCCTCTATAATATTTTCAAGTATCCTTGCGACGCTTGCATCATCTTCAACAATATAAAAATCATGCTTCATGGCCTACCTCCGATATCTATGATTGATTTGTCTCGCTCTTACAAAATTTAAAAAGCGGCATCGAAACGATAAAAGTTGTTCCCTTCCCTTTACGCGTTTCAAAATCTATTTCCCCTTCAAAAATATCCGTAACAAGGTTTTTTACATGCGTTAATCCAACACCGGTAGACATTTTTCCTGTTTGCGGGTCGTATTTTGTAGAAAACCCAGGATTAAAAATAAGGTCTCGGTTTTTCGGAGATATACCCGTGCCGTTGTCCTCAACCTTTAGAATGACCCTGTTTTGAGTTTCTTCAATGGTCAAAAAAATTTTTCCGTTTTTTTCAGATGCTTCAATTGCATTATTAATTAAATTGTTCATAATGCTCGTCAGCGAGAGATAAGATTTAGTATATAACGTCGTAGAGCAACTTCCGGTCAAAATTAAATTCTTTTCTATCAGCCTGTCAAAACGCTGATTTGTTTCCATAACAATATAAAAAACTTCTTTAATCGGCATCATATCTTTTGTTCTAAGGTCCGGCACTATTTCTTCGAGTCCCAGCAAAATTCTTCGATAATCTTTTTTTATATCATGAATATTGTTTGACAAGCTGATAAGCTTTCGAGACAAATCCGGATTTTGCATTCCAAATGAGCTGTCCTTAATTTGAAGATATATAGCGTGGCTAGCTTCCATCGTTTCTTCAATGTCTTGCATGGATTTAGCAAGGTAGTAGCGTTCACAGGTAATTTTAGAATATAGCATGAAGAGATTTTCTCTTTCTTTTCTTTTTTCTTCAGCAAGCGCTAAATCCTTCATCGTATAAAATGTCCAATACAAAATCAGAGAGATAAAGCCTCTGAAAAACCCCGTAACAAAAATTTTCGATACAATTGCGTCAATACCTATGGATAAAAGTTCCAATCTCAAAGTTATTTCCACCAGATTGGATGTAATGTCCACAAAGCTCAAAATGAAAAACATGGCAAATGGATATTGCATTTTATTTCTGATATTAAACAAATGGAGCATAACTCCAAAAGAAAAATAAAAACCCGCAGAAGGTAAGTATTTTGAAAATATATCGCCTAATTCTCCATTTCCATTTACAAAAAGAATGCTTCTAAATACAAAAACTGAAACGCCCGTCAAAAAAGCCGTTCTTATGATTGAAATGTCTTCAAAATATATTAATAAAAATGTCAATGCTATTACACCTAAGGTAATACGGAACTCCGAATTAAATGGATTGAAATAGAATTGACCGAAAATAACCGTCAAGGCGATTGTAATAAAAGCATGGTTGAAACGTGTATCTTTAATATTTGGTTTCATCTAATGTCCTAAAAAATATTTTTGAATCATTATAACATAACTATTGTTAAAAAAAAACAAAATAAAACCCCGGAAAATCCGGGGTCAGTTTTTGATTAGTACTTCATATCTACCATTCTCTTGTAGCTAGCATATCTTTCTTTAGCGTCTTTTTCTGCTTTTTCAAATAATGCTTCGGCCAAATCCGGGAATTGTCTTTGCAACGAAGTATATCTAACCTCGCTTAACAAAAATTCTCTGAAAGATGCTGTCGGTTCTTTAGAGTCAAGAATGAAAGGATTTTTTCCTTCTTCTTTGAGTCTAGGATCAAATCTGTATAGATGCCAATAACCGGCTTCTACAGCTTTTTTCTCTTGTTCTTGTGTTTTACCCATGCCAGCTTTGATGCCATGATTGATACATGGTGCATAGGCAATTATCAATGAAGGTCCCTTATAGCTTTCAGCTTCTACTAAAGCCTTCATAAATTGATTTTTATTTGAGCCCATAGCAACCTGTGCAACATAGACGTATCCATAGGTAGCTGCAATCATGCCCAAGTCTTTTTTCTTAACATTTTTTCCTGCAGCGGCAAATTTAGCTGTAGCAGCAGTAGGAGTTGATTTTGAAGACTGACCTCCTGTATTTGAATACACCTCTGTGTCAAATACCAGTACGTTGACATCCTCACCACTTGCAAGGACATGATCTAATCCACCATATCCGATATCATACGCCCAGCCGTCTCCTCCTAAAATCCATACGGATTTTTTAACTAAATAATCTTTCTTATCCAAAATATCTTGAATATCTGCTTGACAACTATCGCAAGAAACTGTTTCCAATGCTGCAAGTACTTTTTCAGAAGCTTCTCTCGAGACATCTCCTTCTTCCATGTTATCAATCCAGAATTTCATTGCTTCCTTCACGGAGTTGTCCACGCAATCTTTTTCTAGCATGACTTCCATTTTTTCTCTAATACTGAGTCTGATTTGATTAACGCCCATGGCCATTCCAAATCCATACTCTGCATTATCTTCAAAAAGTGAATTTGCCCAAGATGGACCTCTTCCGTTGGCATCCTGACAGTAAACTGTCGATGGTGCTGAAGCTCCCCATATTGATGAACATCCGGTCGCATTGGCAATCATCATGCGATCTCCATATAATTGAGTTACAGCCTTAGCATATGGTGTTTCTCCACAACCCGCACAAGCACCTGAAAATTCCAGATAAGGTTGTGCAAACTGACTGCCTTTCAAGGTTTTCTTGTCCATCAGGTTGTCTTTTATAGTGATATGCTCAATTGCATAATTCCAATTAGGTATTTGAACCTCAGTCTGTGATGCAATTGGCTTCATAATTAAAGCTTTTTCTTTAGCCGGACAAATGTCAGCACAGTTGCCACAGCCCGTACAGTCCAATGTGGATATTTGAATTCTATACTGCAATCCCTCAAAGCCTTTTCCTGTTGCTTTCACTGTTTCAAAAGTTTCAGGGGCAGCCGCTTTTTCATTTTCGTTGACTAAGAAAGGTCTTATAACTGCATGTGGGCACACAAAGGCGCATTGGTTACACTGTATGCAATTATCAATTTGCCATTCCGGAACATTTACTGCAATTCCCCTTTTTTCATAAGCCGATGTTCCAGCAGGGAAAGTGCCGTCTTCTCTACCGATGAATGTGCTAACAGGCAAACTATCTCCCTCTTGTCTGTTCATCGGGTCTAAAACATTTGCAATGAAAGCCGGTCTTTCAGATGTAGCGTTGACTTCATCTTCAGAAATAGAAGCCCAAGCAGCAGGAACTTCAATTTGAACCAAATCAGTCATTCCCTTTTGAACGGCTTCCTCGTTCATTTTAATAACTTTATCCCCTTTGTTGCCATATGATTTTTGAATCGCTTTATTGAGTTCTTTAACAGCCAACTCGAGCGGAATAACTTCTGCCAATTTAAAGAACGCTGACTGCATAATCATATTGGTTCTATTACCAAGTCCGATATTTTCTGCAATTTCTGTTGCATTGATTGTATAGAATTTAATTTCATTTTCAGCTAAATATTTTTTCATGCCAGCCGGAAGATTTTTTTCGATTGCTTCTTGATCCCAGAGTGTATTTAAGAGGAACGTGCCTCCTTTTTTGAGACCCTTTAACAAATCATATTTATCCACATAGGACTGCTGTGAGCACGACGTAAAATCAGCTTCATTGATAAGATATGTTGAACGGATAGGTTGCTTCCCAAATCTTAAGTGAGAAATAGTGACACCACCTGATTTTTTAGAGTCATAAGAAAAGTAACCCTGAGCATACATCTCTGTCGTATCTCCAATGATTTTGATTGCGTTTTTATTGGCGCCTACCGTTCCATCAGAGCCTAATCCCCAGAATTTACATCTTATTGTTCCAATTGGTGAAGATTTCAACTCATCACCCAGTGGCAATGATTTGAAAGTCACATCATCTACAATTCCAATTGTAAATCCGTTTTTCGGCTCATTCATTCCAAGATTGTCATAAACAGCCTTAATCTGTGCCGGGGTCGTATCTTTTGATCCTAATCCGTATCTTCCTCCAACGATAAGCGGCTTCTCAGCCTTATCATAGAACATAGACATAACGTCAAGGTACAAAGGTTCTCCTATAGCTCCCGGCTCTTTTGTTCTGTCTAGCACTGCAATTTTCTTAACTGTTTTTGGTAATACATCAAAGAAATACTTTTCAGCAAAAGGTCGATAGAGGTGTACTTTAACTACTCCCACCTTCTCACCTTGAGCCATCATGAAATCTATCGTCTCGTCAATCGTTTCGGTTACTGAACCCATTGCTACAATTACCTTTTCAGCGTCAGCAGCACCATAATAATTGAACGGTTTATAAGTTCTTCCTGTCAATTTTGACATTTCGTCCATATATTTGACAACCATTTCAGGCAAAGTATCGTAGTATGAATTTGATGCTTCTTTTGCTTGGAAGAAAATGTCCGGATTTTGAGCAGTTCCTCTTGTCACAGGATGTTCAGGATTAAGGGATCTGTTTCTAAAAGCTTTTACAGCGTCATAATCGACCAAACCCTTAAAATCTTCATAATCAATGACTTCAATCTTTTGTATCTCATGAGATGTTCTGAATCCATCAAAAAAATGAACGAATGGAACTCTTGTCTTAATTGCAGTTAAATGTGCCACCGCGGCCAAATCCATTACTTCTTGGACACTACCTGATGCAAGTAAAGCAAAGCCTGTTTGTCTGGCAGCCATAACGTCCGAGTGATCACCAAAAATTGATAATGCATGTCCCGCTAAAGCTCTTGCACTTACATGGAAAACTCCCGGAAGTAATTCTCCTGCAATTTTGTACATGTTTGGAATCATCAAAAGTAAACCCTGAGATGCCGTGAAAGTTGTTGTAAGAGCTCCTGCAGCAAGAGAACCATGTACGGCCCCTGATGCACCACCTTCAGACTGAAGCTCAGTCACTCTTACTTGCTGACCAAAAATATTCTTTTGGCCCTTAGATGCCCACTCATCTACAAGTTCTGCCATCGTAGAGGAAGGCGTGATTGGATAAATTGCGGCTACATCGGTAAAGGCATACGCAACATATGCCGCCGCGGTATTACCATCCATACTTTTCATAACTTTTGCCATTTAAAGTAACCCCCTTGGTTAAATTGTATACAATATGCATTATAGTTATACTTTAGTATAATATGTAAGTATAAGAGTAGTCAATAGAAAAACATAACGAATTTCTTTCTGTCCGCCTATTAATATTACGAAAGTCCTGAAAATACTTGTTTAAGCAAGATATGCCATTTTTCTTGCAATAATGATAGGTCTAATTGCAAAAATAATTGTCCCTCCTTTCTTAATGTTTGAAACATTATACTTCCCGTATGAAATTTTTGCCTTATAGACTTTCAAAACCATCGATTCTATTGGGCTTTTAGCTTTCCTCTTTCAAATCAGTATGCGAATCCACTCTCTTGCTAAATTCCTCTTCAATTGAATAGCCGAGTAGCTTTTGTCTTAAATTCATCGTAGCAACCTCCACAATCATCGCTAGATTTCGACCCGGTCTAACAGGAATGGTGGTCTTGTGAATCTTAACGTCAAAAATTTCCTCATATTGATTATCAAATCCAAGTCTTTCATATTCTTTTGA
>JAFGVC010000064.1 GCA_016938195.1 Tissierellales bacterium
ATGACCACTGCCGGGAATTCGCTACCTTGGCTCTTGTGGATTGTAATCGCATAGGCCGGAATAATTTCATCCATTTGTATGAAGTCATATTTGACCTCTCTGTTATCTTCGAATTCAATCCAAACGACTTCATCCTTCAAGTCAATATAACGGATATAGCCTATGTCGCCGTTGAAAATACCCTCTCCTGATTCCTCGTTTTCTTCTCCCTTTGAGGCTATCCATTTAACCTGATAATTATTTTTAGTCTGCATGACTTTATCGCCAACTCTAAAGACATATTCGCCCTGTTTTCGCTCTGTCTTGTGCTGTGTCGGCGGGTTTACAGCCTCTTGCAATTTCCGATTGAGCTCCAATGTCCCCGTGTTGCCTTTTTTCATGGGAGAAAGCACCTGTATTTCTTCCAATCCCTTAAGACCATAGTGAGCCGTCAACCTTTCAGTGCATAGAGAGACAATGGTATCAGAAATATCATGTTCTTCAGCTTTTATGAAGAAAAAATCTCCCCCCTTAACGTTAAACAAAGGCATTTCTCCTTTGTTTATATTATGGGCGTTCAATTTAATCATACTGGTTTCAGACTGTCTAAATACCTTGTCAAGAACTGTCGTAGGAATCACCTTAGAATGAATAATATCACTCAAGACATTGCCGGCCCCTACTGAAGGCAGCTGATCCACATCACCTACCAATATCAATCTCGTTCCCGTTTCAATAGCTTTCAGCAATGAATTCATCAAAAGAATGTCTACCATGGAGACCTCGTCGACAATCACAACGTCAAATTCCAGCTTTGATTCTTCGTTTTTATTGAAAAACAAGGTGCTTGTATCCTCACTATAGGTGTATTCCAACAATCGATGAATCGTTTTGGCTTCTTTATTTGAAGTTTCTGTGATTCTTTTAGCGGCTCGACCGGTAGGTGCGCACAAGGCCGTCTCCTTGCCCATTTGCTCAAAAGTCCTAATCAACGTATTGATGACTGTCGTTTTTCCTGTCCCTGGACCTCCGGTAATAACTGATACGCCATTTTCAACCGCTTTTAGGATACTTTCTCTCTGTTTTTCAGTCAATGCCTGTCCACTATCACTTTCAATCCGATCAATCATTTGACCAACCGAATCTTTGAATTCGTTTTGAAAATGCATGCTTAATTTGATGAGTTTATTAGCTGTTCCGGTTTCTGCATAATAAAAAGGTGTGTAGTAGATACAAGACACCCCATCAATATCTTCGATAAATAGCTGCCCTCTGAAAGCCATGTTGGCGATTACGGCATCGATATATGAAATCTTGACCTCCAGCATTTTTTCAGCTCTTTCTTTTAAATACGCCTTCGTGACATAGCAATGTCCCTCCTGAGCGGATTCAATGATGACATGTCTTATGCCCGCCTCGATTCTAAATTCAGAGCTTGAACTGATACCCATGTTTCCTGCAATCTTATCGGCTAATTTGAATCCAATACCATATACATCCTCAGCCAAACGGTAAGGATTGTCCTGTAAAATATCTTTTGTTTCTGCGCCGTATTTTTTGTAAATTTTGATGCCGTATGCAGGAGATATGCCATATTTTTGGAGATAAATCATAATTTCTTTGATTTCAATGTGCTCTTTAAAGCTATCGGTAATCATGAGAGATTTTTTTTCTCCGATTCCTTCTACTTCTGATATGCGTTCAGGTTGATACTGCATAATATCAAGTGTTTTCTCGCCAAAATATTCCACTAGCTTTTTTGCCGTGGATTTGCCAATTCCCTTGATTAATCCTGAGGATAGATAGTTTTCGATCCCTTTAAGTGAATCCGGTAAAATCATTTCGAACCGTTCAACATTAAATTGCTTTCCATAACGCTTGTGATGAGACCAAGTGCCTTCTATCGTCATTGTTTCCCCTTGAGTCGGGTTTGAAAAGCTCCCGGTGAAGGTAATCAAATCATCCTCGGTTTCAAGCAGACCCACTGTATAACCGTTTTCTTCGTTATAATAAATGATTTCGTCAATCATTCCTGTGTATTTTTCCATTCTTTCACACCCTTGTCCTCTATTATATTAATAATATAAAATTGGGTAAAGAGAAATTTATACAAATATGATATAATATTTAGAAGAATACAGAAAGGAAGCTAAATCATGCCCTTAATGAAGACCACCAAGCACTATGAAATTCTATGTTTTTATACCGACCACAAGGATAAGCTTTCCCCTCAGTCCTTAATTGGACTGTTTCAAGATGCCGCCACCAATCAATCAAAATTCCTTGGCGTTGATTATGATTATATGCAAGCCCACGACATGATATGGGTATTACTCAAGTATAATTTGACCATCTACAGGCTGCCTAGCTTTAAGGAAAAAATTAAAATCATTACCTTTCCGATGTATTATGAACGTTTTTATGTCTATCGTAAATTTGAGGTTTATGATGAAAAGGAGAATCTCATTGCGTTTGCCTTCTCAACATGGACAATCGTTGATGTGAAGACCAAGAATCTTTGCAAGATTACAGAGGATTTAATTAAAGCCTATGGTTTTACAAACAAAGACAGCTTTTATGAAAAAATTCATTTTAACAACATTGAGAAAATTAAAAAAAACGACTCTGCAGATGTTTCTATCAATCAATTTAAAATCCGCTATATGGACATTGACCACAATCAGCATGTCAACAATACAAAGTATTTAGGCTGGGCCATAGAAACAGTTCCTATGGATATCATTTCTTCCTCCCAACTGTCTCATGTCGATATTATTTACCGTAAAGAAATTCAGTATGGTCAATCCGTTGTGGTATTAAGTAAGACTAAAGAATTTTACGATAAGATTGAAATAACGCACATGATTACTTCCGAGCAGGAAGAGATACTCTGTCAAATTAAAACCGTCTGGACCAAAGCCACCCCTTAATCACTTTTTTAATATGAATTTAATGTTAATTCTCTCTGATTAGTGGTAAAATATAAGTTAGTATTTATGCATTCATTTTTTTGACAAGGAGGAAGACGATGAACCCTTTAAGCTTAATTTGGATAGGCGCTGCCGTCGTATTCATCATCATTGAGGCCATGACCTTTGGTCTCACTACCATATGGTTTGCAATTGGCGCTGTCGGCGCTTGGATTGCGCAGTCTCTTGGATTCAATCCTTTGGGACAAATAGCTGTATTTCTTGTGACTTCATCTATCATGCTTTTCCTGACACGACCCATCGCGCTGAAATATTTGTCTGTTGGAAAAACAAGGACCAATGCGGACAAACTTGTTGGAGAGGTTGGAAAGGTTATTGAAACCATTGACAATCTAAATGCCAAGGGTCAGGTAAAAATCTCCGGACAAATCTGGACTTCAAGATCCTTGGATAACAAAATCATTCCTGTCGATACTTTAGTAAAGGTTGACAAAATTGATGGTGTAAAATTAATCGTAATCGAAACGGAGGATAACAAATGAACCCAATAATCCCTTTTTTAATTTTATTAGCAATCGGTATTGTACTAGTCGTTACAAATATCAGAATCGTACCACAAGCAAGCTCCTTTGTTCTTGAAAGACTTGGCGCTTACCACAGTACATGGGAAACAGGTCTTCATGTCAAATTGCCTTTGATTGATCGCATTTCAAGAAAAGTTTCTTTAAAGGAGCAGGTCGTTGATTTTCCGCCTCAGCCTGTTATCACAAAAGATAACGTCACGATGCAGATTGATACGGTCATCTTTTTTCAAATCACCGACCCTAAATCATTTACTTATGGTGTTGAACGTCCCTTATCCGCCATTGAAAACCTCACAGCAACCACGTTGAGAAATATCATCGGTGATATTGAGCTTGATGAATCCTTAACGTCTAGGGAGGTTATCAATACAAAAATGAGAAGTATCTTAGACGAAGCAACTGATCCTTGGGGAATTAAGGTCAATCGCGTTGAATTGAAAAACATCATGCCACCTGCCGAAATCCAGGACGCCATGGAAAAACAAATGAAAGCTGAACGTCAAAGAAGAGAGTCTATCCTGCGCGCCGAAGGAGAAAAGCGTTCTGCGATTCTCGTTGCAGAGGGTAAGAAAGAATCTTTGATTTTGGAAGCCGAAGCCGATAAGGAAGCGGCTATCAGAAGAGCCGAAGGAGAGGCCGAAGCCATCATCACCGTACAAACAGCTACCGCTGAAGGTATCCGAAAAATCAACGAATCAATGCCGGGGAAAGAAGTGCTGGCGCTTAAGAGTCTTGAAGCCTTTGTAAAAGCTGCTGACGGACAAGCCACAAAAATTATCATCCCTTCAGAAATTCAAGGGATTGCCGGATTAGTTTCTTCATTGACTTCTATCGTTGAAAAAGACCACAAATAATTTTTTTAACCATAACTTATCTTATAAAGCCACGGCGATTAATATCCCGTGGCTTTACGTTTCACGCTATTTAGAAGCTTCCTTATAAGTATACAAAATGCAATGTGGTCATATTTTAATACAATTTTTCGCAAAATCCATTGACATTCAAAGTATTTTTTGTTAAGATGTGTAAAATAAGCTGTGAAAGAGAATCAACTTTTCAATTGAAGCTATAGAGAACCGGAATAGGTGGAACCCGGCGCTTTGGAAAAGAAGACCTCACTCTGGAGCTTTTCAAGTGAAATGAGTAGCTTGAAACGGATGACACCGTTAAAGGTTGCTGTTGACAAACAGCTTAAGAGGCACATCACGTGCAATCAGGGTGGTACCGCGGATTCATTTCGTCCTTGAAGTCAAATGACTTTTAGGGCGTTTTTTTATGCATCCAAAATGATTTTCTATTTACAGAAGAATAATGAGAAAGGAGTATGAAATGGAAGATAACAGAAACCTTACCGAAGAAGAAAAAGAATTATCGGCTGTTTGGGAATCGACCTATTCAATCAATTATTTTGGTTGCGGGCAACATTCAAACGAAAAATAGCTGGTAGGAGGAGCTCATGGAAATCGACATTACCTAAAAAGAATCTATTGCCACAGACAATAGATTCTTTTTATTTATGTATTTTTTTATCGTTTAGATATATTGCAATATTTGATCCGTAATTTCCTTTGTCCCCAAGTAATGGTTATCTTTTGTGATATCTGCCGTTCTATAGCCCTCTTTCAAAGTGCTTCTAACCGCGTTTTCAATGGCATTGGCTTCGTTCTCGAGATTGAAAGAATATCTGAGCATCATAGCCATGGATAAAATTGTTGCTATGGGATTAGCTTTATTTTGGCCGGCTATATCCGGTGCTGATCCGTGTATAGGCTCATACATTCCGAAGTTTTTATCTCCCAGAGAGGCTGAAGGCAACATGCCGATAGAGCCTGTAATCATACTGGCCTCATCAGAAAGAATATCGCCAAACATATTTTCAGTCAAAATAACATCAAATTGACTTGGATTGACAATTAACTGCATAGCTGCATTATCGACATACATATGCTCGACGGATACTTCCGGATATTTTTTTGCTATCTTGTCTACTGTTCTTCGCCACATTCTCGAGGTTTCTAACACATTCGCTTTATCGACACTGGTTACTTTTTTATTGCGCTTCATCGCAATCTGAAAAGCTTTTTCGGTAATTCTTGCAATTTCATATTCCCAATATTCCATTCGATCACAAGCATAGCTTTGCGAGGATTCTTTTTTTCCGAAATAGATTCCACCGGTCAACTCTCTTACAATAACAATATCTAGTCCGTCTTTAACTATTTCAGGCTTCAATGGACAAGCATCTTGTAGCTCCTCAAACATGACAGCCGGTCTAATATTGGCAAAAAGTCCCAATTCTTTTCTGATGGTTAGGAGCCCTTTTTCCGGTCTTTGCTCCCCCTTCAGGTGATCCCATTTCGGACCTCCAACAGCTCCAAGAATGACTGCGTCCGATTTTTTGCAAGCCTCTAAAGTACTATCCGGGATGCAGTTTCCTACGGCATCAATCGCCGCTCCTCCTGCCAACACTTCATTAAAGTTGAATTGATGATTATATTTTTCTCCAATTTTCACTAAAATTCTCTGGGCCTGTTCAACAATCTCAGGTCCGATGCCATCTCCCTTGATGACCGCTAAATTAAATATCATAATCTGCCTCCATATATTTCACTCACATTAATGATTCGTAAAAAAGCAGGAACGTCCCCTATTCCAGGGAATGCTTCACATATTCCACAAGTCCGCCAAAATTAATGATTTTTTGTATGAATTCCGGGAATGGCTGGGCCTTATATTTTTCATTCTTTGTCAAATTATGAATTTCCCCAGTTTCAAAATCAACCTGAAGCTGCTCGCCCTCGTCAATTCGATCTACAGCCTCAGCACATTCTAAAATAGGAAGTCCTATATTAAAAGCATTTCGATAAAATATCCTTGCATAGCTTTTCGCAATTACGCAGGAAATTCCCGAAGCTTTGATGGCTATTGGCGCATGCTCCCTGGATGAACCACAGCCAAAATTATTGCCTGCCACTATGATGTCACCTTTTTCGACACGTTTAGCAAAAGCTGCATCGATATCTTCCATACAATAACGCGCTAGCTCTTTTGGATCTGAAGTATTGAGATATCTTGCCGGAATAATAACATCCGTGTCGATACTATCCCCGTATTTAAATACTTTACCTTCAACTATCATTTTTTACCTCGCTTCTTAGTAGTCTAAATCAATACAAAAGGAACCGTCTTCTAATTCGCCTATGCTTTGTAATGACTAGATTTATTTTAATTTTGGTACAAAAAGAACCGTCCCTTTTGTTTCTCTTTTGTTCTTAGAGGGTTTCGGGGTTTGTGATTTTTCCTGTGATGGCTGATGCAGCGGCGACGGATGGGGATGCCAGATAAACCTCGGACTCCACATGTCCCATTCTGCCGACAAAGTTTCTGTTGGTGGTTGCCACTGTTCTTTCACCTGCAGCCATAATTCCCATATGTCCTCCCAAGCACGGTCCGCACGTCGGTGTACTGAGAACAGCTCCGGCCTCTATGAATATTTCCGCTAGACCTTCCTTGATACATTGCATATAGATTTCTTGGGTTGCAGGGATGATGATGGTCCTTACATCCAAGGATACTTTTCTGCCTTTTAGAATTTCAGCTGCAGCTCTCATGTCCTCTATCCTTCCGTTTGTACAAGAGCCAATGACCACTTGGTGAATTTCAACATCACCTGCGTCATCAATCGATCGTGTATTTTCCGGCAAATGAGGAAAGGCTATTGTCGGTCTCAGCGTCGTAAGATTGATTTCTATTTCTTCTTCATATACGGCATCCTGGTCGGCTTCGTAAACAACCCATGCTCTGTCAACCCGTCCTGTCATGTATTGTAGTGTTTTTTCATCTATCGGAAAAATGCCATTCTTGGCCCCTGCCTCAACAACCATATTTGCGATGGTAAATCGATCATCCATGCTTAGATGATTCAATCCTTCTCCGGTAAATTCAAGTGATTTGTAAAGTCCCCCGTCCACGCCTATTTTGCCAATCAGATGTAAAATCACGTCTTTTCCACAAACATATTTGGAGGGTTTGCCCGTGAGCTTGACTTTGATTGCTCCGGGAACTCTTAACCAAAATTTCCCCCTAGCCATACCGGCTGCCATATCGGTGCTTCCAACTCCGGTTGAAAAAGCACCCAAAGCACCGTATGTACAGGTGTGAGAATCTGCGCCGATAATCGTGTCTCCGGCCGCTACAATTCCTTTTTCCGGCAATAGAGCATGCTCAACACCCATTTGTCCTACGTCATAAAAATGCTTGATTTGATGTTTTTTTGCGAATATACGGCTTTCTTTACATTGTTCTGCAGATTTTATGTCTTTATTCGGTGTGAAGTGGTCTAAAACAATTGATATTTTGTTTTGATCATACACTTTTTTAGCACCCATTTTCTCAAATTCTCTAATCGCTATGGGTGTCGTAATATCATTGCCAAGAACCATGTCCAGATCAATTTCAACAAATTCTCCCGCTTCAACACTTGACCTGCCGCAGTGTGCCGCAATAATTTTTTGAGTCATTGTCATACCCATTAAATAGCCTCCTTATTCTGTTCTTCCTGTTCTATCATTTTATTGACAGCGTTGACATACGCTCTGACACTGGCCTCAATAACATCAGTCGATAGTCCTCTACCAATATACACGTTGCCATTTTCTCTCAGCTTAACCGTTGCGTCTCCTAATGCATCCTCACCTTCGGTAATAGAATTCAAGGAATAATCTTCTAGCTTTAGTGTTTTTCCAACTATTTTTTCTATAGCTTTGAAGGCTGCATCGATTGGCCCATCCCCTGAGGCTACTTCTTCTATGATGCCTGCTTCGCTTCTGATCATGACAGAAGCCGTTGAGGTTATGGTGTTGCCACTGTTGATTACGAATCTTTCCAATACAAAGGTATCCTTGACCGCCATTTTTTGTCTGGATACAATCGCGTCGAGATCTCTATCATAAACCTCTTTCTTTTTGTCGGCTATTTCCTTGAACTTGGCAAAAGCCTCGTTTAATTCATCTTGACTCAATTTGTATCCCATGGTCACTAGCTTGTCGTTGAATGCGTGTCGACCTGAATGTTTACCTAAAACAAGCTTATTCTGAGACAATCCAATGGATTCAGGCGTCATAATCTCATAAGTGGATTTGTTATTTAATACACCATGCTGATGTATACCTGATTCGTGAGCAAATGCATTGGCCCCCACAATCGCTTTATTGGGCTGAACCTTCACGCCTGTAATGCTCGTCAATAGCTCACTCGACCTCATAATCTGGGTGGTATCCACATTAAACCGATAATCATATCGGTCTCTTCGCGTATTAATAGCCATAACAATTTCTTCTAAAGCCGCATTACCGGCTCTTTCACCGATTCCATTGACGGCACATTCGATTTGAGTAGCACCCGCGCGTATAGCCGCTAAAGAGTTTGCTACCCCCAATCCTAAATCATTGTGGCAGTGAACCGAGATGACAACCTTGTCAAGTGCCGGGCATTGATTTCTTAATGCCATTAAAAATTCGTAGTACTCATCCGGTGTTGTATATCCAACGGTATCAGGAATATTGATGGTTGTCGCTCCCGCTCTGATGACCCTGGTAAAAATCTTCGATAAAAAGTCAATCTCACTGCGTGTGGCGTCTTCGGCTGAAAACTCAATATCGGACACATATTTCTTGGCATGCTTCACCATTTCCTCAGCCTTATCGATCACATCCTCAGGTGCCATTTTTAATTTATAGGACATATGGATGGGCGATGTTGCAATAAATGTATGAATTCTCGGGCTCACCGCTTCTCTAATGCTTTCGTAGGCTTTGTCTATATCGCCCTTATCCGTTCTCGCCAAGCTCGCAACTGTTGAATTTGTAATGATGGAGGCTATTTCTTTAATCGCATTCAAATCTCCGGGTGAAGCAGCTGCAAAGCCGGCCTCGATAATATCCACCTTCATTCTTTCTAGTTGCTTTGCCATTTGAAGCTTTTCTTTCAAATTCATGGAACAACCTGGAGACTGTTCGCCATCTCTTAATGTCGTGTCAAAAATTCTAATTAATTGGCTCATTTTTACCTTCCTTTTGAGTTATTTTTCAAAAATCAAAAAATCCCGTCTCTGACTTACGTCAGAGACGGGATAACTCCCGCGGTACCACTCTGTTTATTTGGGTATCATAATACGCCAAATCTCTCAATTCGAGTTCAAACAAACTCTCAGCCTGTAACGTGGCATCCGTATCCTCCTACTTGTTTCAGAAGATCTGCTCTGGAGCGAGTGTATTTTCCCGACAGTATCGACTTCCACCTACGCCGACTCTCTATAACTTGTCCAACAGAAAACTTTTTTCTCCATCACTGCATTTGATTTCTTAATTGATAGTGATTGTAGCATAATTTATGCGACACTGTCAAACCTTTTTTTGTTAATTTTTTATTCATCGAATACGTTTCTATATACTGTTTCAAGGTTTTTACTGCCCTTATGCTTCAGGAATATTTCCTCTAGGCTTCCCGATAGTTCAATACTGCCATTTTTTATAAAGTAAAACTTGGTGCAAAAATCTGACAACTCACTCATATAATGACCTGTAAATACAATAGTGATTCCCTCGGCGTTGATTTTTTCCAAGAGCTTCATAATACCCGCTCTTGCAGACAAATCAATGCCGACGGTAGGCTCATCCATAATCAGAACCTTGGGGTTTTTCAAAAGCTCCACCCCAATATTGAGACGTCTCTTCATCCCACCGGACAGCTCCCTTACTTTTTTACCTTCCTGGCCTTGTAGCTCCATCTTTTCGATAATATAGCCGGTTCTTTCTTTGTAATCATTTTTTTTCAAACCATAGATTCCGGCAAAAAATTTAAGATTATCCATGACCGTCAAATCCTGATATAAGGCTATCTCCTGCGGCACAAAGCCTATAGACGATCGATATTGTATAACCGGCTTTCCGTCAAAAATAACTTCACCCTTATCGGGCTTGACTAATCCGGACATCATATTAAGCAAGGTTGATTTTCCAACACCATTCGGTCCTATAATTCCAGCTATTTCGCCTTTTTCGATTGCCAAATCCAATGTCCTGATAACCGCTATTTTCTTGTATGTCTTTGTCACTTGCTTCATCTCAATGAGTATCATGTTCAAACTCCATTCGCCCCAATCCGTAAATGATAATCAGCATCACCATCTGCTTCAGGTTTTCTTTTAATATAAGCTGTGTGTCTAAAAATTGCTCGCGTGTCAAAAACATTCCGATGATATGATCTTTAATCAGCATACCCGGAATCATGCCGGTCATGAACGAAAATCCTGACTTGACTACAATATCGCTATAAACCCATCCCCCTAAAAACCAAATGACGATAATCATGTAAGGGATACCTGTCTGTATGTTGGACCCTGATTTCAGTATCATCATAAAGAGCATAGCCATCAATGTGATAGAAATAACATAGGTTAATAGGTTTATCGCACCAAATAAGAGATTGATATCTTTAAAAAACATCCCTTTCAGCAATATAATTTGCAATATTCCAATCAAAAAAACAATTCCGGCAATCCCTAATAAATTGCCTATCAGATAGTCTATATAGCCACAGGAAGATAATCTTATTCTCCTGACAATCTTATCTTGCTTATCAGTCGCTATTTGTATACTCTGATATACTGCCGATATAAAGAGAAAAATTAAAATGATGCTTAGAAAATATCGAATGACTATTTCCTTTGAAAAACTGAAGAGCGGCTCGGTCAGCAAATGTTCTTCTATTCTTTTAACGATAACCTCAAGCTTAAATTCATCAAGCTCTTCATACGTTTCCGCGTAATCTAGAAATCTTTTTGAAAAATCCGCTTGCACTTCCGGGTTATTTGAAAATTCAATGTCACTCACTTGCTTTAAAGTTGTTTCTTTGATGAGATCAAGCAGAAAATAGGGTGTGATAAGATCTGTAATTCCGGGTGCCGTGTAATTATCTGATAGGTATTTCACTTGAATCAAACCCAATGTCTTGCCGCTTTTAATTTTTTGTTCAAATCCTTCTGTTAGGATATACAGACCCGTGATACTTTCCTTGAAAAGAGCTTCTTCTCCACTCTCCAAGCTGTAGGTCATAACCCGAAGAGTTGGGTCCTTCTTGATGCGATGAATAACATGTTCAGAATAGTCCGTGTGGTCAAGATCTACAATCCCAATTGACGTTCTGACCGTAAAATCATCCGTTCTCAAATAATTAATCGAAACCAATGAAAACATGATAGGAAAGAATACAAAGATGGCTATCATGATTTTTTTGGAGCAAAATAGTCTGATTCGGAGCCTCATAATATGAAACATCAAGCATTCCTCCTTATCAAAGCTGTCGCAGCAGTAAGGCTAATCAATCCCAATAAGAGATTAGCCAAGATAAAAAGGATTTGTTGTTGTAGATCATAGGTTCCATTGATTAGCTGAATCAGATTTTTAGTGATGACAACATTGGGAATAAATTGCGTAAAACGGCTAATTTCATAGGGCAACAGCATCACCGGAAAAAAACTGCCTCCCAAAAATGCGATGACCACCGTGGCAAGAGAAGAAAAGCTTAGGAAGCTATCCCGATGTTTAATCAGCATGCCAATCAAAAGCCAAAATCCATTTAACATCAAGCTCACTGCAAAAAAAGTCGCCAAAAGTAGGACCACTTTTGAGGGCTGAGAAGTTAAAATCATATAGGTTCCTATGATTAACGCCAGCCATAGGGTGGTGATGAGACTATAAGCCGTGCTTTTCGCCAAGCACAGAGTGGTGGTGGTCGTGCCTGAGAGCTTGATTCGGTCGATAATTTGATGATCAATATCCTTAATCATATCCTCAGCGCATAGCGTTGTCAAAAAAAAGAGAATTAGAACAATAATAGCCACCCCATGATAAATAAAGGATGAGACTGATGGAAAATTGTAGATGGGTGTCGTTTTAAAAATTGTTTTTCTACCTAGGGTATCCATAATCAGCTTAAAGGAGACCGCATCATTTATTTTCAAGGCTTTATCCCTTGAGTAACCGATATCTCGCAAGGCTTGATATTCCGAAGCCGTCGCAATTTCAACATAGTTGACGTAGGAAGAAAAGCTTTCAATTGTCCTCTGAACAATAAATGATTCAAAGGTCGTAAAGCCATTGTTGTAAATGGTTAAGGGCGGGTTTTCCATCTGAAGTAATCCCGTAGAAAAATTCTCCGGGATTACAATGAATGATAAAATATGGCCTGCTTTGAGCGCTTGATCAGCTTGTTCCATTTCAAAAACTTGAAAAGACATCAGATTTGAAAGCGTGTCTTCTTCGGTTATCGTTCCGATAAGCATCTGGCTCAAAGCAGTTTTTTCTAAATCCACAATCCCCAGATTGATTTTCTCGGAAGGACTATCAATTCTATTCGTGTTATTTAACATTACTGCCGACACTGCTATGGTCAATAAAGGGACTAAGAAAATCAGAATCATTTTTTTATAATCCTTGATTATCCCTTTTAGATTGAATATCAACAGAAAAATAACACGGTTCAACATCTTTTAATAAACTCCCATTTCATTATAAATCGCTTGGAAAAGCGGATTGGTCGAAAGCTGTTGCATAGCCGCACCGTATATTTGCATCATGATCATCTGATTTTCCTGTGATTCCGGATCAGCCATCAAAGTAATCAAATCAAGACCCTCTTCAGATATTTTTGAATAATCTGTGAACCCCATGTCCTTGCCATAGCTGTTCATGGTTGTATCGAGTTCAAATGTTGCGGTTTCAAGTCCGCTAAAATAATAATCGTCTATCTCATTGGCGGCCAATTCTTCTAATCCTCCGACATCAATAGATACATTCATTTTCCAGTAAATGATTTGTCCGGCACTGTCTATGCCGATGGTGTTGGCCACTGTGAATGCCTCCATGTCATATCTGTCCCTTTGGATTTTCATCTCTTCAATCATCGTCGCAATGCCTGACTCATAATTCTCTTTCATTTCAGCAATAGCCTCTTCCATTTCGGCATAAGCATCTGTACCGGCATAAAGATCAAGTGAATCTCCATATAGAGAAGTCGCAAATTCCAAGTATTGCTCCATTTTTGCGATTGCAACTGCTTTCATGGATGGATCCGCTGCAGCCTCTTCTAACAAAGGAATCATAAAGTCAATCAGTTGGGTTTCATTGAAGTTTAAATTTAATCCGTCACATTTGACCGTCTTAGAAGTACCGTTTTCGTTAATAGTAACATCTATCGTGCCTATTTCTGTCAGAATTCCTTCAAGATTGGTTTCCATCATCGTCTTGTATTTTTCGGAATCAAAATTTTCCGCACCTTCAATGCCTTCTAAGCTATAAAATTTTTCCTGGAAATCATATGATTTCTTGATCATTTCCTTCATGTCGAAATCCATTTCAGGCATTTCAGAGCCTTGATTATACATACTCATCATTTGATTCATATACGCCGTATATCCCTCAAATGTCATGAACATTGGCTTATCATAAAATTCAGGCAGTGAAAAAATCATTTTTTCAGCATCCATGAAGAAATCAAGTGCCAATGCAGGGACTTCTTGATAAATTAGCGCAAATTTTCCTTCTATTAATGGATTTTCAATGTCTTTAATGCCTTGCTTAATCTGATATTGCAAGACAGTATCATTGATAATTCCTAGCATATTGGCCATATTTGGATCGTTCCCGGTAATATCTAGATTCATTTTCAAATCCATGTCTGCTGTTTTGATGTCCGTTTGTTTAGCAAATGCAGCCTCAAGCTTTTCAAAGGTGCTCATTTTTTCTTGTGGCTTTTGTCCGTTTAATGCAAAGAACAGTCCAACCCCTGCCAATGCAACTATCACTACAGCTATCAGTATTTTTTTTGAATTATTCATGTTTTTTTCGCAGGCGATGACCTGCTATACCTCCTGTGTATTATTTCTACTTGCCTATTTTATGACGAATCTCATGATTTGACAAGTTAAGAAAATTTCATTTTTTGTTAGATAAGCACTTCCGCAATAAATTTGTTGCCCTCTTTTCTCAGAGTGAAGTAGCCATTATATCGATTAACAACTCTTTTGACATTGTTTAGTCCAATGCCATGAAAAAGACTGTTTCGTCCTGTAGACTCCTGACTCATGTCTGAGGGATCGAATAAGCCGTCATAAGTGTTTTCTATCTTTATTTTAAGCCTATTTAACTCATAATTGATGTAAAGTTCAATTTCCCGATGAGCGTCAAGCTTTTGACAGGCTTCAATCGCATTATTCAGTAGATTGCTCATAATAATGGCGAGATCGACACTATCGATTCTAAGCTCAGAAGGCGCATTGATAAAATAATTAAACTGAATTTTCTCTTCTTCTATGACACGTTCCTTGAAGTTGATGACGGCTAAAATGGTTTTATTCTTCACGCTTATGGTTGGATTAAAGGTTTCCTCTCGTTTAATCAACGAGTTAATATAGGACGCTGCGTCATCAAAATCATTATTCCTCATCATAGCATACAACACTTGCAGGTGCCCGATATAATCATGCCTTTGTTGGTTGATTGTATTAAATACGCCCTCAATTTCTTGAAAATGATGAAACTGCTGCTCATAGCTTTTTTGAGCGCCGGCTATCTTGGAAGCCTCTCTTTCTCGCATAATCGTCTTAAACGCCAAATCCATAATCAAAACACTCAGGATGGTAATAATCACCAAAGACATGGCCACATATGCAAACTCCATTTTATTGGCTGATTCAATCTGATTATAAAGTTGAATCCCAAAGAAGGTAATGATGACATTGATAATTAAAATGATCGCCGTCACAATAGAAAAATAAGATGCCTTGACCTGTTCATGTGTAAAAGCCTTCGAGGTTATCCACGCAATCAAAATTAATAGGGCCTTTGAGGTGATCTTATAATAAACTCTCTCCCGCCCAAAAACCATCAATCTTGCAAAATCAACCTGAAGGAAATAATTGAAAATAATGATTGCAACATAAGCCGCGATAGAAATAACAAGTGAAGCCACACCAATCCTTATAATCAATGTAAGCGACGGTATTTCGTAAACATATTTGACGAAAAAATACAAAATAATAAGCGGTAAAAGCGTCGCCAAAATGCTGTAATTTGAGAGAAAATCACTCATAACCGTCGTCAATACTGACAAAAAAACCATGCAAAGCACAATAAATGTTCGACTCTTGTTTTTCTTTGTATGATGCCGCATGCCAAAATAAAGGATGACTCCAAAATCAATTAACGACGTAGAAAATTCAAGCAAAAATTGAGCCACAAAGACCTCCAATCATCAAGGTTTATACTATTTATTTTGATTATAACCCACATTCAAATATGAAACAACTGAATTCATTTTCAAAAAATAAAAAAACACTTCAGTCAAGTGTTTTTTCACCAGTATCCCGCCATATATGCTCCAATAATCCATTTATGCTTACCTCTATTGTACGTCAAACAACAACATTGTTCAAGATAACCGGCCTGAACGACATAATAAAGGGCACAAACGACAAAAGGCTTCATTTTAAATCATTTCGAGTACCATTTTACCAACAGATTCCTTATATTTGCGTCCGACAGGAATCAATTGGTCAAAGCCTTCCATCTCCAAAAAATGAGTCTCATATGATTTGATTTTATATTTATTGATGAGAAAGGTCTTGTGGCATCGGATAATATATTTTGGGTCCAAGGTTTCCTCCAACGCGTTTAACGTCATAACCGGAAGAATCAATCTTTGTTGTGTTAAATTCAGAAATATTCTCTTACCTTTTTTCTCGGCTACAATAAATTCATTATAGAATATCTTGTGCTTCTGATAACCTTCATTAATCATAAAGAAATGTTGATTTAATACCGCTCGCTTAATCATGATACTATCTGTAGCTCTGTTCATTACTTTTTCAAAAAATAACGGATTAACCGGCTTTAGGATATAATTGAAGGCGAAAATCTCATAAGCCTTGCCTGTATAATCAGCATATGCCGTCACATAGATGATGACAACCTCCTCATCATATTCCCGAATCCTTTTACCTAGCTCTAATCCATTCATGTCATCAATCTCCATGTCTAGGAAAATGATATCATAAGCATTGTTTTTACTCATCACTAGTGCCTCGAGGCTTTGGGTTGTTTGATGCACTAGGATATTTATGTCTTTTCTCTTAGCAAATCGGAGAATCATGTCTACAAGATATTTCAGTTGTATTTTATTATCATCACAAACTAACACCTTTAGATCCATAAACACCTCATGAGTGATTATATTGATTAATTTTTAGCTATTATCTTGTTCATTAAATCGAGTACCGCGATGGCCGCCCTTTCCATGACACTTGCACGCTGTCCCGGATAATTGAGCTCTCTGACCTCTGTTTTCCCTTGATAATAAACAGCGATGTAAACCAATCCTACAGGCTTCCCTTCTGTCGCCCCTGAAGGACCGGCGATTCCTGTCGTAGCTAGCCCCACGTCCGCTTTAGCCGCAAAAGCTACTCCTCTAGCCATTTCTTCAGCTGTCTGAGGACTGACTGCACCGTAATGATTTAAGATATCTAGCCTTACTCCCAATCTTTCTGCTTTGGCATGATTGCTATAGGTTATAAAGCCCTCTAAAAACGAAGCCGACATACCCGGAAAACTGATTAATTTTGAAGCCACTAATCCTCCTGTACATGATTCAGCCACAGCCACGGTCAATTGACGGGTTAGCAATAGTTGAGAAGCATATTCTTCAATTCCAGCCGTATCAGCCGGATAAACCTTGTTTCCAAGCCTTATTCGAATCTCCTGATCAATCGGATGAATGAGTGCCTTGGCCTCTTCTTGGCTTGGCGCTTTGGCCGTCACACGGACAACCACACGTCCCTTTCCTGCAAAGGTGGCTATGGTAGGATTCGTCTGGTTATTGATCAAATCTATTAGAATAGCTTCAACAGCTGACTCTCCCACACCTGTCACAATATACTTTTCTCCCATAATGACACCCTCCGAAAATTTCATCAGATAAGGAACCACCTGTGAATCCAGCATGGGAATCATTTCAAAAGGCGGTCCCGGCATCAGAACGGCTACCTTACCCTTTCGTTCGAAAATACAACCATTGGCTGTTCCATTTGGATTATGAAGGACGATAGACCCTCTAGGGAAGTAAGCTTGTCGGATGTTGCTTTCCGGCATTTCTCTGTTCAATCGTTTATAAATGCCTTTGACATGTTCAAAGCTTTCCTCGTCAAAGGTCATGTCCACCTGATAATATTTTGCAAGGATTTCCTTTGTGATATCATCTTGGGTTGGCCCTAATCCGCCGGTGCAAATCACTAAGTCGGCTCTTGTAAAGGCCAGTCGAAAAGCTTCCTCCATCCGAACGTGATTGTCCCCTACCACCGAATGATAGTAAACATTGATTCCGATAGCTGCTAACTGCTTTGAGATGTATTGGGCATTGGTATTAGCTATATCCCCATGTAGTATTTCTGTTCCAAAGCATAAAATTTCTGCATTCATTCCATATTTCCTTTCCTCTGTCGTTGAGAGCTTTACTCTGATTATCTTGCACTGATTGACAGTTTGTCTTTAGTCGCATATGATATAATTATAGCATAAGAAGCCTTTTTTTAATCGAATTATCCCTTTATTTTTTTCGATTTTTATATATAATATAATCAGAGCTTTGCGGAGGTTGTTAAATGATTAAATTTGAATTTTACGGAAATTTGAAAACGATGCGTCTAATCACGATTGTTTCTTTTTTTCTCGGCGTCTTTCTCATTAGCTTTCCGTCTCTCATCGGTTTGACACTGATTCGGATTAGTGGCATCCTTTTATCTGTTTTTAGTGGCTTTGGTGTCTATATGACCGAAGGAACCATTTGGGGAAAGGATCGCTCTTTTTTCCTTGTAGGCATACTGACCGGCATTCTCATATTGTTTTTTCCGGCCTTGGTATTGATTATATCTGGCATGGGACTACTGTCTTTTGGAATATATAAAGGATTTTTTATTATCAGAGATAGAAATTTTAGCAGTTTATATGAAATTGCCATGACTTTAGTAATTCTCTTTCTGGGAATATTCATGATGTTCAACGGCAACGCCGCAATCGGTTCCATCGTCAAAATCGTCGGTGTGATTGTCATCTCTTTTAGTGCCATCTTGTTTTATAAAACACTTGAATCCTAATTTATGTCATAAAATAATTCTTGGTCCGTTGCCACGCCGTCTACAAATCCTTCATCCCTAAAAATCTTCATATAAAGCATTATACTTTCCTTCATTGGTTCATTATCAAACTCAAGAAAATAATAAATTTGATCAAGCGTGTCTAAAGCTAATGATTTACCGGTGGTTTTTTCTATCTCTTCGATGATGATAGCTTTTGCCATATCCGGATTATTTCTAAAATATTCTGTGGCTTCATTATGAACTGATACAAAAATTTTGATGATTTCTTGATGCTCTTCCAAATATTGCCGACTAGAAACAACAAGTGCGGTTGTATCTTCAATCACTCCAAACAATTTGCTTTCATAGGTATATCTTCTTGCTACCCCCTTTTGAATAAGGTCTCCACCCCAGGGCTCCGGAACAAATGCCGCATCGATTTCGCCTTTTAGCATCATCACTTCAATGTCTGAATTTTTGACGGGTACTATTTCAACGTTTCCTCCTTTTAGCGCGTCCACCAAACCGTTTTCTGTCAATAGATTCAGTAGTGCAATGTGTTGCGTGTTTCCAAACTGTGGGATTGCGATTCGTTTATTTTCGAAGTCATCGAAGGAGTCAATTTCAGAATTTGAAGAGACCACAAGCGTTGCTCCGGCGTGTGCAGCACCGGCTATGATGACAATGTCACCTTCCGATTTAAGGTTAGCATTAATCGCAGGAACAGGTCCAATATAGCCAACGTCAACGTGCCCCGATAAAAAAGCCTCCACTTCAGAAGAACCCGCATTAAATGGGACATATTCTATTTTAACATCGCTTGGCAGCTTCGCTTCAAGTAATTTAAGATTTTTCATAATTAGGGCCTGCGCATGCGTCGCATTAGGAAAATAAGCGATTCTGATTTTTGTAACCGCATCGTCATTGTTTCTACAACCCCCAAAAGCGAAGGCAATAATGATTATGATTAAAATGAGTGCTTTTCTTTTTTTTATCATCAGATCTCCTTGATTATCTATGGAGAAGTCCCCATTTGTGTCGAATGTTCTTCTCCACCGCTGAAAAGACGAGTTTGTCAACGACAAGTCCGAGAATAATGATCACAATCATCACGCCCATGACTTGGCTAATATCAGCGAGATCACGACCCCACATCAAAACTTGACCGAGTCCTTTCGTAGCGGTCAGCATTTCGCCAGCCATAAGAGCTCTCCATGCAAAAGACCACGCCTGCTTCAGACCCATGACAATGTTAGGCATTGCCGCAGGAATGATTACTGTGCGGTATAATTTGTAACCCTTTGAACCCATTGTTCTTGCTGCTCTTATAAACAGCGGATTTACATTTTTGATTCCCGATTCGATAGACATAGCGATGGCAAAGGTGGAACCGATGGCGATGACAAAGGTTATGGCGTTTTCATTCAGTCCAAACCACAATATGGCAAAAGGGAGCCAACAAATACTCGGAAGTGTTTGAAGTCCAAGTACCAATGAACTAAGGTGTTTGTCCAGAAATTTGAAAGACACCATAAGTACCCCTATCAAAGTGCCAATACCAATGGATGTCGTATAACCGATCATGATGCGTCTCAAGCTAGTGGCTATGGCTATCGGAAGGACATTGCTTTGGGTGAGTTTAATTAAGCTTCTTAACACAAAAGCTGGTGAAGGGAATGTATAAGGCTTCCATATTTGAAGCCACTTAACACCAATCTGAAAGATTGTTTCCCAAATCAGAATCAGGATTAGGTAAAAAAGTATTTTACTAAAGACACCAATCAGTATCGAATTCAGCCTTTGCAACTTTCCCCACCTCCTCTTTAAGATCTTTCAGGACAGAGCTCATTTGATGGACCACGGCGTCTGAATCTACTTCTCGAGGACGAGGCAGGTTGATCTCATAGATTTTTTTGATGCCTCCGGGATTAGCCGACATCAATACGATTCTATCAGACAGTAGAACCGCTTCCTCTACGCTATGGGTGACAAATATGATTGTTTTTTTAGTGGCTTCCCAAATTTTCTGAAGTTCTAATTGGAGGATAAAACGGGTCTGTGAGTCAAGTGCACCGAAGGGCTCGTCCATGAGCATTATCTCTGCGTCCATACATAGGCATCTCGCGAGTGCGACCCTTTGGCGCATCCCTCCTGAAAGTTCATGGATATAGGCGTTTTTGAATTGGCTCAAGTGTGTCATATGAAGGTAGCGTTCTGCCATTTTATAGGCTTCCCCTTTTTTGACACCTGCAATTTTTAATCCGAAAATCACGTTGTCAATTACTTTAAGCCACGGAAATAGAGCCGCTTCCTGGAACATCATAATACGATCAGGTCCTGGGTCAGAGACAACTTTACCTTCCAAAAGAACTTCACCCTCTGTAGCTTGCTCGAGTCCTGCAATAATGTTTAAAAGTGTTGATTTGCCACAACCTGAAGGACCGATAAGACATAAGAATTCACCTTTTCTTATATTTAGATTAAGCGAATTAAAAACAACGGTCTCTTTTGACCTTGATTTGAAAATCTTTGAAACATTGTTAACTACAAGCACCATCCGAGCACCGCCTTTGCTTCCGAAAAATATTCATTCCACAATCGCAAGATTTTTTTCTTCTAAAATGGCATTGAGTATGTCGAGCATAAAGAGTTTTTCCCTGGTAGTTGTCTGATCAATAAAACCTTCAGCTTTGGAAATGTTCATAAAATCCATCACCGATTCACTGATTGGGTCATAAGAAAAATATAACCTTTCAAATACAGAGTCGATGACGTTGCTTGAAAGCTTTTGACCCGTTAATGCTTCAATCTGTGTATTCAACATCATCTTTGCAGTTTCAGGGTTTTCTTCAATATATTGTGTCATTTCGTAATGAACTTCTATGATTTTTTTAACTATTTCTGGATGCGCTTCAATATAGTCTTTTCGGCCAATCAACAAAGCCGTTGAATATTGACCATTTCTGAAAACCTCTTTTTCATCAAGAAGAATTCTCGCACCAATTTCATGGATTAATCTTGAACCCCAAGGTTCAGGAACATACGCTGCATCAATCCCACCGTTTTCAAGCAGTGTCTTAATGTCCGGATTAGAAACGGGAACTACTTCTACGTTACCTCCCTTGGTCGTATCGGAAAGATTGTGTTCTCTTAATAAGCTCAACAAGGAAAGATGCTGTGTATTGCCAATCTGTGGAATGGCAATTTTTTTGTTTTGCAAATCATCGATGGATTGGATGCCTGAGTTTTCAGAAACAACCATGATTGCACCTGCATTGGTGGCGCCGGCGAGAATGACGATATCGCCGTCCGACTTGATGTTGCCATTGACAGCAGGTACCGGACCAATATAACCGATATCAAGTTCTCCTGCAAAAAAAGCTTCAATCTCTGACGGTCCTGCATTAAAAACAAAATAACTGACATTAATGTCGGGTCCGAGTTTCTCTTCAAAAGCTCCTATTTCCCTTGCCACTAACGCCTGTGCGTGCGTGATATTTGGAAAATGAGCCATCCTAACTGTATTTATCTCATTATCTTTTTGGGAACAACCTGCAATATTAATATTTATAACCACCATTATGAGCAATAGAATCCATGTCATTCTTTTATAATTTGCCATGAAAAACAACTCCTTTTCGTATAAGTGATTAGTTTGTAGATTTTGTGTCAATTTAATTTTGTTCTCAAGAATTATGCAAAAATTTAAAGTAGTTTCTTCTTCATTTTAACATTAAATATACATCTTTCTCAACATATTTTATTAAAACTATCCCTTTGCGAAAACAATTCGAAAATTTATAAACCAGCA
>JAFGVC010000065.1 GCA_016938195.1 Tissierellales bacterium
ATAATGTCCGAATGAGCTGAGTATTATCATTTAATACCATAATAACTAAGACTTTATTGACAATCTGAGTTCGATATACCGAGCTTTAAATTTAGATTTGATTTAAATAATACGCCTTCTTTTCCTCTTTTATCCTCTCATACTCACTTCGCATTTCATTCACAATCTCAACCTCATAACCATAGGTCTCCAGTTCATTTTGCATCTCATAAAGCGTTCCATTCACTTGATTATCCGCCTGTGCTTCCAAAGTCACAATTTCATCCAAGTAAGCCTCAATCGTCGTCCTTCTTTCCTCATCATCCGTCAAGGTTTCTCTAGCCGTTTTTATTTGCGTCACAATTCTTTCAAGATTTGCTTCATAATAACTTTGATAAGACAATAGCTTAACGGTGTATTTCATTTGGATAGCTTCCTCTGCACCGACCGTTGAAGGCTGCTCCTCAGTAGTGGTTTCCTCAATAGCTACAGTTTCCTCAGTAGCTAAAGTTTCAGTGCTTATTGATTCTGAAGTGGCCTCTTCTGCCGTCGTTTCTTCTGTTTCAAGGATTTCCTCAGTTGAAGCTTGCGTTTCAGTCATCTTTTCAGTTTCACCGAGCGTTGACTCCTGAAGCTCAGATAGATTCTGCCTTTGAAAAAGATTTGGTCCTAAACTGACTACAAACAACACCAAAGCCACGGCTAAAAAACCCGCAAGCAGTCTGAATTTTATGCTTTTCTTTTCTGTGATCTCAGAAGAAATCAAATCCCGATTATCTATCACATTTTGAGGATTAGCAAAAAATATGCGATGAGCCTCTTTCTCTCCCGATAATTTCCGGACTAGCAAATACGCATCTTTTAACAACGGTCTTCTGTAATGAGAATGATGCGCATCCGTCGCAATAAAATCTATCAACCCATTCTTAAGCAATAGTCCGGCAAACTTTTTGATTGTTCTCCCTTTTTTACCTGTAAAACAAGCCGCTGTGACTTGAATAAAGGCACCTTCGTCCTTAAGCATTTGAATTAGGTCAGGTCTATTTAATAGTGCCTCGTAAAATTCAACGTGAGCCAGAATAGGAACATATCCTCTTATTTTCAGTTCAAAGACGGCGTTCTGTATATAGTCACTGGATACATCTCTTGAAAACTCAATCAAAGTGTACCTCGATTGATGAAGTGTCATCGAGTACGGCTGAAGATCCAATATTTCCATATAGCCTTCTCGAATGAATAGTTCCGTTCCTAAATAAATCTCAAGCTCCGGATACTCAATCTTCACCTTCTGTCGAAAAGAAGAAAAAGTATCTTCAATTTCGGTTTCTCGCTTGAAATCGGAGGGATGATTTCTGTGAGGTGTGACAATCATTTTCCGAATCCCTTCTTCCCAAGCAATACGGACCATTTCCATTGATTCTTCCATGGAAATAGGTCCGTCATCTATCTCAGGTAATATATGAATATGAATATCAATCATCATTCTTCTCTCTTATCATTGTTATAATAGTAATAATAATTGTACTTTTGTTTGTTGATAGGCACCTTATTGAGAACTACACCCAAAAAGTGAGCTCCTACATCCTCAAGAGACTTAACAGCCTTCACAGCAATTTCCTTTTCTACTTCTCCTGAAGCGATAACAAGCAATACCCTGTCAATAAAGGTGGACATGATAACCGCATCATTCACTGGCATGACCGGTGGTGTATCAAAAAATACATAATCATAATCTGCTTTAATCGAATCCACAAAGCTCTTCATGGCCTTTGAGCTTAAAATTTCAGAGGGGTGATTTGGAATATTACCGGATGTAATCATATCCAAGTTGGGGTGCACAGAAGAATAGATATAGTTTTTATAATCATCTCCATTTAAGAGAATATCCGTCAAACCTCTCTTATTACTAATCTGCATAAACTTATGCAAACGAGGTCTTCGTAGGTCCGTATCCACCACTAGCACCCTATAATCCGCAATGGCAAATGTCATCGCTAGGTTACACAATGTTGTTGTTTTTCCTTCCCCTTCTTTAGGACTTGTCACAAGGATAGTCTTATAGCTTTTATCCACATTTGCAAATCCCAGATTAGTCCTGATTGCCCTGTAGGCCTCTGACACAGGAGATTTTGGTTGTTTAGTAACAATAATATCTCTCATAATCTATTTCTCCCCCGTTTTTTTGGCGAATTGAGGTCAACGTCAGGAATAGCACCCAAAACAGGCAAATCCAGGTATTTTTTGACATCCTCTTCCGTTTTAATCGTGTGATCCAGGTATTCAAGAGCAAATGCGATAAAAACGCCTAGCATTAATCCCAACACCAATGAAATAGCCGCATTTAGACCTAATTTTATATTAATAGGAGCTTGATTGGGAATAGCTCTATCAATCGTTTCTACATTGTCCGCTTTCAAAATTCTGATAACCTCTTTTACAAATACCTCTGCAATCGTATTGGCGATTAAGGACGCCCGCTCAGGATCTGTATCGCTGACAGATATTTTGAGTATTTCCGTCGTCTTAACTTGCTGTGCCAGGGTCATTTCATATAAAGTACCATAGCTTATGTCTAAATCCAACTTTCTAATAACCTGATCTAAGACTATTCTAGACTTAACAATTTCACTGTAAGTTACCACAAGCTTCTGACTTAGATTAATGCTTCCCAAGTCAAAGCTAGCAGCTAAATCACCGGATAAAATTCCCTTTGAGCTATTAACCATCAACGTCGTACTCGACTGATATAAAGGTGTAATGCCAAACATCGTGAAGCCGGTCGCAATAAGAAGCGCCAACACAGTGATTATAACAATCAGTTTTCTTCTGTTTTTTAATATTTGTAATATCTCTCTTAACTCTATTGTATCTTCGACAAAATCCATCAATAATCCTCTCTAATAGTCAAATAGTAGAAATTTTTTATTTAGTTCAACCAGTTCAGCCAATGGTATATTTCCACTAATGGCGTTTTTAAATTCTTTTTTCTCATTCTCATCCATAATCGAAGCCTGATTCTTAGCTTTTTCAACGTCAGATGAAATATCATACTCTGTATCTAGGACATACGCTTGTATAGAATCCATGATAGTCTGAAGTGCCGATTTTTGAAGCTCCGTTTGAAGAATGGGAAGCACTCTAACTCTCATTTTTTCCAAAACAGATTTTAATAGAAGCAAGGTTTCCTCTTCAGGTACAGTAACATTATCTTCTTGATTCGGATTGAAATCCATTTCTAACTGTAGTCCGGATAATAAAACACGATGCAATGCAACCGCTGTCTCTGCCCTGGACATAGGACGATTACTCTGAAAAGAACCATCTTCATAGCCTTTCATTAATCCATGACCGACAATTGCTTCTATCGACGTCAACGCCCACGAATCAATATTCATTTTGTCTGTGATGTTCACTTCTATATCAAGTTTATTTAACGCATACAGTCGACAAAGAACTACTGCAAATTGAGCTCTGGTCACCGGTAAGTCCGGTCTAAAGGTTTGATCCGGAAAACCGGTGATATATCCAACCTGATAAGCTGTTCCGATTTCCTTGTAAGCCCAGTGCTGGCTACTCACGTCAACAAAAGGTATCTCAGCTTTTTCCGTCCATCCATTCATGCGATTAATAAGCGTGACCAATTCTGCCCGAGATAATGGATTACTTGGTTCAAACAATTCTCCTGCATAACCTTTAATAAAGCCTTGACTAGACAGTACTTCCACTGCCTCCACTGCCCATTCATGACGATCCATGTCTTGAAACTCTATCCCATATGCTAATGTGTTTGACGCCAACGCCATCATTAATAATAAGCTTAATAACTTCAGTCTATTCATTTTCCATCCTAGTGAAACACAGGAGCTCGAAAGCTCCTATGAGATTTATTAGTATGCAACCATTCTAAAAATTAATGTTTCAGTCCCTTGAGAACTGACAAAGCTTAAAGTAATTAAATCTTTCGATTGGCTAGCTGCCGTTTGTACTGTTGTGCTAGAAAACTCAGCATTAAATTCTGTTGATAGATTATCAATCGTGAAACCTGTTCTTTCTCCTACTTTGAAAGTAATGCCCGCCGGTGCATCCTCGCCGGGGTATAATTTCTGCAAATCACTAATCAAGTCGCCAATTGACCCACTAACCATAATTGTGGCAAATTCTTCTATATCTTCAACTAGGGCGTTGTTTTGCGAGATTATTTTGTCCACTAAAGTCTTGACTGCTCCGGAATAGGCCAATACATCCAACGATTCACTGGTGTTTTTTATCCTGTTAGCCAATGAAAAAGCATAAGTATTTGAACTTTCCTCAATTGTTTTCTCCAGGGCTCTTTCGAAGAAACCAGTGTATTCGGATATATCATCTACATATTGATCTAATCCAAGATTTAACAGATCAACCACTAAGTTGTATGTTAGTATTTGATTGTCATTTAAGTTGATTTCATCGTCCAAAAGATAAGGCGTCCCATTTTTAACCACTTGAAATCCATAATCACTCGTAGTCGGCACGGGGCCAGGGGTAGGAATCGGTGCAGGTACAGGTTCTTCAACTGGGAGGGCTTCTCCTTCCGGATCATCAGCATTGATGTACTCTTGTCCGGACTCCAAAGTCGTGCCACCCGTTCCTGTAGTGCCTTCAACGCCTTCAGATACTGTAATTGTTGTGTTTGTTGTAGTGATACTCGTATCATTTGCCCCTTCTTGGACTTCTACTGTTTCTACTGTCCCTTCTCCACTTACCGTGGTTTGAGGTGCTTCGGTGATAACTGTTTGAACGGTTCCTTCAACAATCAACTTTGTTTGCTCTGATGTGTTGCTTACATATACGTTTGTGACGATTGAACTTGAATCCACTGTTATATTAGATTTAGGTGCTTCGACTTGTACATTTTTAATAGTGGCATTTCTCAATACTACAGGTACAGAAGTTTTCACCTCTAATGTCGTGAGAGTACCTTCGATGATAATTTGATCTTCACCATCATCTATTTGAATAACTTCTACCTCAGCGCCTTCTTCTGTGAAAACTCTTACAACGCCATCCACTTTAGCTACGATGACACGGCCTAACTGAGAACCGCCACGGATGATAATAGAGTTTTGTCCGCCACCTCTAACAACCAATATTCCAGTGACTTTTACATTGTCTAATATCACAGTGCCTTCTCCAACACCGTCTCCAATAATTAAGTCTCCTTCAATAGTTAAATTCTTTAATGTAATATCCGGTGCATTGACCATCACATTGCCTTCAGATACTACTGTATATTCTCCTGCTTCAGTCAAATATTCTTTAATAATATTATGCATCAACTGGGCAAACTCGGCTCTAGTAATAAGTCCTTTAGGGTTCAAATAGCCGTTTGCTCCATGCACATAACCCGCATGAATCATACTATATACTTCTTCCTTCGCCCAAGGTGAAATTTGATCTAAATCTTCAAATCCTGTAGGTGCTTCTTGTGTTTTGGGCAAGCGTAATGCTCTTGCGATGACTATAAACGCCTGTTCTCTTGTAATATCATCGTTAGGATACAATAGGTTCCCGTCTCCTTGAAAAATTTTCATGCGAACGGCTTTTGCCATTTCGTCATAAAACCAAGCTGAAGGAGACAAATCGGTAAAACGCTCAATATCAGCTTTTGATATAGCACCGAAGGCTCGATTAATAATAGTAGCCATTTCAGCACGCGTCAAAGAATTACCAGGCATAATTTTGTTATTATATCCCTGTAGCAATCCATTTTCAACCGCCTTTGATAAAGGCTCATATGACCATTCTTCCTGTACAGGCATATCTTCAAAATTAAAGGTGGTTGCCTCCGCCGATAAACCGGTAACAGTAAAACTTAAAAATACGACAAGTAGTAAAAACATTAACTTCTTAATCATCTCAAATCCCCTTTATGAAAATATTAGTGTTTCAAATCTTAAAATCAGAATAACACTGATTTTTATATGAAACACTAAAATTATAACATATATCTTTATATAATCAAACTTGTTTTGTAATATTTCTTGCATGTTAAAAAAAATTAACAAATAATGTATCAAGGTAAAACATCTTCGATTGGAATCAACTCAGAAAGACTGCCATCCTCTTGTATTTGATAAACCTGCACC
>JAFGVC010000066.1 GCA_016938195.1 Tissierellales bacterium
ATTGTTCGCAACAACAAAGTGATTTATTTTGATATCGTAAGAGACACCATTGTGGTTAGCTCTGTTGAATCAGAAACCATCCATGATAAAATAGGTTACCTGAAAATTACCCAGTTCAACGACAACACCACACAGCTCGTTGCAGAGCACATGATGCCTATCATGGAGCAAGACATATACAAGCTCATCATCGATCTGAGAAACAATCCCGGAGGTAGCTTGAGTGAGGTATTGTCACTGCTAGATATCTTTGTCCCTGCCGGTCCTTTAGCTTATCTGGTCAAAGCGGATGGGACTGAAACAGAATATGTAAGCCAACTTCAGGTGCAAAACTACGAACTGGTTGTACTGATTAATGAAGGAAGTGCCAGTGCTTCAGAAATATTCGCCGGAGCGGTACAGGACAGAAAAGCTGGTATATTGGTGGGCACCACAACCTATGGTAAAGGTGTCGTGCAAACCTTATATCCATTGAAGGATGGCAGTGGGATTAAAATTACGACTGCTGAATATCTAACAGCCGGCAAAAATAAAGTTCAGGGAATAGGCATCACGCCTGATATCATCGTTGAAAACAAGGTGCGTCTATCTGAAATTGATACCTCGGACATCCCTGCTTTTAATAAAACACGGAAGCCTCATGTTGGCATCATAGGGTTAGACGTATTAGCCGCTGAAAAAATTCTTAAAATATTGGGATATCCTGTCACAGGCCCGGACGGCATCTTTGATGAGCATCTTAAGACCCAAGTGATGGCTTTTCAAAGAGACAATGGACTTTACGCCTACGGTGTGCTAGACTTCTCAACTCAGGATGCTTTACAATTTGCGCTGGAAAATTTTCAAGTTGATGACAGTCAGGATTTGCAGCTTGAAAAAGCTATTGAAATTTTGGAGCAATAAAAGCCTCACATTAAAAAAAGCCCGTTCGGGCTTTTTAGTTTCTTAACAAAGTCTTAGTTATTACGGTATTAAATGATAATACTCAGCTCATTCGGACATTATCAAATGAGCTCAAAGACTTAAGGATTTCCCAACAATCACCGCTATGTTAGCCAAATCAAAGATTTGGACTGCGCGGCATCTGACCTACGACGACATCAAAGATGTCTGTTAGGTCATAATCCCCTTACAGGCTCAAACAGTTGATAAATCTTGTCTTAAGTCTTCTGCGCTCTTAATTTATTATAACTCATTAATGCTTCGTATTTATCATTATAATACCTTAGTTGCTAATTTTGCTTTATAATCAGTTTATAAGCCCGTTCGGGCTTTTTTAGTTGTAAATTAAAGTTCCACTTTCACCCCGCAGGGCTTCTTCAGCCTTGTACAATGATGTAATGATAGCTTTTCTGCCGGGCTTTGATTCTGCGAACATGACGGCGGCCTGTATTTTTGGCAACATACTGCCAGGTGCAAAATGTCCTTCTTCCATATAAGCTTTTGCCTGTTCACAGCTGATTTCGGATAAATTTTCCTGATTGGGCTTGTTGAAATTAATGGCAACTCTTTCAACTTCAGTTAATATCAAAAGAATATTGGCATCCATCTCTTCAGCCAGCCTTTCTGCTGCCAAGTCCTTATCTATAACGGCGGCAATGCCTTCATATCCTAAATCATCATCTTCAATGACCGGTATGCCACCACCACCACACATTATGACAATGGTTGATTTCCAAAGTCTTCCAATGGTATCAACTTCAACGATTTTTTTGGGCATTGGTGAAGGTACCACCCTTCTCCATCCTCTTCCGGAATCTTCTTTCATCACATAGCCTTTATCTCTTGTGATGGCATCGGCTTCCTCTTTGGTGTAAAAAGGTCCTATTGGCTTAGTGGGATTTTGGAAGGCGGGATCATTTTGATCTACAACAACCTGCGTGACGATTGTTGTAACCGGCAAATCTCTGTTTCGTTTTCTGAGCTCTTTTTTCAACTGTTGTTGGATATGGTATCCTATATAGCCTTGGCTCATAGCGCCACAAACGTCAAAAGGCATTGGAGGCGTTATATCTTTAGCATATTCAGACGCCAGTAAGATGCGTCCCACCTGTGGTCCATTACCATGAACAACAGCAATTTCATAACCTTGACAGCTAATACCTGCCAGTTTTTCACATGTTTTACCGACGGCTTTTAACTGCTCTTCAGCTGTCGGAGGCTTGCCACTTTCCTGAATAGCATTTCCCCCCAAAGCAATAACCACTTTGATAATTTCTTCCATTATTAACGCCTCCTAATGATCGGTTCTTAAGCTATTGTAGCTACCATGACCGCTTTAATCGTATGCATTCTATTTTCAGCTTCATCAAATACTTTTGAATGCTTGCTTCTAAATACCTCGTCAGAAACTTCCATTTCGGTAATACCGTATTTTTCATATATTTCTCGACCTACAGATGTTTCTAAATCATGAAAAGCAGGTAGACAGTGAAGGAATATGACATCCGGATTATTTGTTTTTTCAACCATATCCATATTCACTTGATAAGGTTTAAGCTGCTTGATTCTTTCTTCGAAATGAGCTTCTTCACCCATGGATACCCATACATCCGTATAAATAACATCCGCGTCGCGTACACCTTCAGCTATATTTTCCGTTAATTCAATTATAGCACCCGTTTCCTTTGCCACTTCTCTCATTTCAGCTACTAGCTCTTCAGATGGAAACAATTCTTTCGGTGCAACACCTACAAAATGCATCCCTGTCTTAGCAGCCCCAATCATCAAGGAATTTCCCATGTTGTTTCTTGCATCTCCTGCATAAACAAATTTCACTTTGTTAAGCGGCTTGTTGACATGCTCCATGACGGTTAAAAAATCAGCCAAAATTTGTGTGGGATGATACATATCGGTTAATCCGTTCCATACAGGCACCCCTGCATATTTTGCCAAATCATCGACTGTCTTTTGTTCAAATCCTCTAAATTCAATGCCATCATAAAATCTTCCCAGGACTTTTGCCGTATCCTCTATCGATTCTTTTTTACCCATTTGGCTATTTGTCAAGAAAGTAACATTAGCTCCTTCGTCGAAAGCAGCCACTTCAAATGCACATCGCGTACGTGTCGATGTTTTTTCAAACAACAATACAATGTTCTTCCCCTTAAGAAGATCATTTTTGATTCCCGCTCTTTTTTTTCTTTTTAAATCAAGGGATAAATCAAGAAGATATCGTATTTCTTCCGGTGTGAAATCTTTTAATGTGATAAAACTTTTTCCTTTTAAATTTACAGGCATTGCAAACCCTCCAAATAATTTAATTTTGTATTTATATACAATAAAAGTAATAACTATTATATCCGTTCCTACCTTTGCTGTCTACTCCCTAATCAGTGGCATGCTCATACAGCGAGGACCGCCACGCCCTCTTGAAAGCTCAGAGCTTGGAATTACATGTGTCTTAATTCCTCTATCTCTGAGTAGCTGATTGGTTACATAATTTCTCGAGTAAACAATCACTTCTCCCGGTGCAATCGCCAGTGTATTAGAACCATCATTCCACTGTTCCCTTGCTGCGTCAATACGACTACTGCCGCCACATTTTATGAGTTCAACATTATCGATTTCAAGATACTTGCTTAAGATGTTTTCCAAGGTGTCTTTCTCTTCGCTAATCTCTATTTTTCCTTCACGATAAGTCAATGAATATAGCGTAATCGTGTTTTGTATATTGGGATGAATGGTAAATTTGCCGTGATCGACCATGGTAAAAACAGTATCTAGATGCATGAATGATCGGCTCTTCGGTATATCAAAGGCTAAAATCCTATTGAAGGTATTATCGGCCTTGAGTATTCTTTCGGCGAATATTTCGATGGCAGCAGGATCCGTTCTTTGTGATATGCCGACCGCTATAATATTTTCATTCAAAATCAATATGTCTCCGCCTTCAAGATTCACACGGTCATTCCTGTCATACCATAAAGGGATGTCGTGATCTGCAAAATCCGGATGATATTTGATGATGTATTTTGTGAAAAGCGTCTCTCTGTTTCTTGTTTCCGTTTTCATCTTGTGTAGCGACAAGCCGTTTCCGATAGATGCGAATGGGTCTCTTGTAAAATACAGATTGGGCATCGGGTCTATAATAAAAGGATAATCATCGTCGAGGTAATCTCTCAAGCCTCTCTTTACAAAATTTTTAAACTCTGACTTGCGTAGCCCTGCCATCATTTTGTCGATGAGCTGTCTTTTATCAAGCTCCAAGAAATATTCTCGAACCCCTGCAAATCTTTTTTCATTCCATATACCCGCCTCGTGAAGATAGTCCTCCAGCATCAAATTTTTAACGTCGCAATCCACGAGAGACTCCGCCGCTAAATCTTCCAGATAAACAACCTCTGTCCCGTTTTTACGCAATACGTCTGCAAATGCGTCATGCTCCTGTTGTGCAATTTCCAGATAGGGAATGTCATCAAACAACAATCTTTCAAGATATTCCGGCATTAGATTTTCGAGCTCCTGACCGGGTCTGTGGAGTAACACTTTCTTAAGTCTTCCTATTTCGCTGGTAACATTAATCGGTTTCATACAACCACCTCTCCTATTTATACCTCCATTCTATGAAACGCCATTTCAAATGTCAAGATTTTTTTGAATAAAATACAGGCTTTGTATAATTATTCTCTTATCCCTAGTGTTCTGATTTCATCTTGTATTTTTGCAACCGTTCTTTCTAGGCTATTTATGATTAAATCTAATCCTTTATATTCAAGTCTGCTTTTGGGTCCGGTAATACTGATAGCCCCTAATAATTTGTTTTCGCAGGAATAAAGAGGCTTGCCTATGCAATAAAGTCCATAATCATATTCCTCATCATCAATGGAATACCCTTTTTCAAATATGAATTTTCTTTCCTCCATAAATTCATCAAAGGTGATGATGGATTTAATCGTTCGTTTCTGTCCTCTTTCCTTTGCAAAATAGGCTTTGATCTCCTGCTCCGATTTATATGATAAAAATATTTTTCCGGAAGAAGAGCAATTGTAGGGAGCTGTCGGAATCAGCATAGACACGAGAGAAGTTTGCTCACCTCGCACTCTTTCTATAATAAGAGAAGCATTTTCGTAGTCTATTGCTAAATTGACTGATTCTCCTGACACTTTAGCAAGCTCTTCCATATAGGGCTTTGCCACAGAATGAATATGGATGTCATGTTTGACCCTATCACTATATTTGATAAATTTTCCACCAAGGACATATTTTTCTGTGCCATGTTTCTTCGTGATAAAACCACCTTTTGCAAGTGTAATCAAAATGCGATAGACAGTTGCCTTCGGTAAGCTCAAATTCTGCGATATTTCAGTCACACCAAGCGGCTTGTCTGAATTGAAAAGCTGTTCCATCACTTCAGTTGCTCTTTCAATCATCGTGATAAAGCTGTATTCTTCTTTCAAGTAATCACCTCCATAGGCTATTATATCATCATTGAAACACTGTTTCAATTCATTTTTTCTCACTTTAAATAAAAAAAGAGAACCCTTAAAAGGTTCTCTCAGATTGATTACTAAGTATAAATTACCTTTGAAGGTATTATAATGATAAATACGAAGCATTAATGAGTTATAATAAATTTAGAGCGCAAAAGACTTAAGATAAGGTTTACCAACTGTTTGAATCCCATAAAGTGTAGAAGGGATGAGTTGTTGGGAAATCCTTAAGTCTTTGAGCTCATTTGATAATGTCCGAATGAGCTGAGTATTTTCATTTAATACCGATAAAATAAGACTGTGCTAAAAAAAG
>JAFGVC010000067.1 GCA_016938195.1 Tissierellales bacterium
CCGTCCCTTTTTAAACACAACCGCACTCAACAGCAAAGCCACAGTTGAGCCCATTACCGGGATGATTTCAACGTTTATCTTTTCAATGAGCAGTCCGGAAATGATTAGAGATATCGGCAATACAATTTTTACCAAGCTCATCATAAGACTCAATACTCTTCCCAGAAGAATTCGAGGAATCTCCTTTTGTAACAGGGTCATAATCGGAACATCGACATATGCGATGGCAATCCCCATCAAAATGTTTAGCGTTGAGTAAAAAAACAAATTATTGATATGACTGAAATTTAAAACTATCGGCAGTCCGATCATTCCTGCCAATAAGGCAATAAAAGCATGCGTCGTCACTAGCAATTTTTGAAATGCGACCCTTTTCATCACCTTTTCTACTGTCAATGTTCCAATAATCAAGCCCACCGGAAACAAACCATTGATAATCCCGAAGCTACTAGAAGGCATTTTTAATACTTGATTGATAATATAAGGGGCCGGTACGTTAACAGAAAATCCAAGTAAAAAATTAAGAGACACAAAAACAAAGAAAAGTTTTAAAATTGAGCGCTGATTTGAAAAATAGACCCATCCTTCTTTTAAATCTAAAAAAAAGTCCTTAAGCGTCCATCTAACAATTTTAGATTCCTTCATGTCATCTTCATTTAAATGAAAATCGATAAACCATTCGATGACGGCAGAGAAAATAAATGATATCGCATTAACAAGAATCAAGATGCGAATATCCATCATCACAAACACTACCCCTCCGATAACCGGTCCTAATATAGAAGCTGCCGAATCGATAAGCTTGCTTAAAGAATTAAGCCTAATCAATTGATGAGTTGTCACCAGTGAAGGTTTCGCCGATTCTATTGCTATCCCAAAAATTGTAGTAAAGATATGAAGTAAAATTGTTGTCAAATAAATATGTTCAAGATTCAGCATCTTTTTGCTCGTATGAAAATATAATAATGTAAACAAACAGCCGTTTATTAAATCCATCCCTACAACCAAATATTTTTTAGGTATTCTGTCTGCTATCACACCGGCAATCGGACTAATTACAATCATGGGAACAACACTGAGTATAAGCGTGGTCGCATAATTCAACGCCGAACCTGTCATCTTCAATACGTACAAACCGATAGCAAATGTGTATATCGTTGAACCCAATATAGAAATAGCCTTCCCAAAAGTAAATAAATATAGGTTGTTGCGTTCTCTCTCAATCATATTGCCTTTCATCTCCATCATAACCCTCCCTTATTTATCACAAGTATACATCGTTGGGTCAAGGCCATTTCAAGAGATTATTTAATCTGAAAACAGATCTTATTCAGTCAAAAAAACAAAAACCATTGGGTTAACCTAATGGTTTTTTGATTTCATGCCACTGAAAAAATAGGTGCGCACTCGTTCCCCTTCTACAAAGTAATCTTCTAAAGGTCCTCCTTTTTCAACGGGTTCAGAGATTAATTCATCCATGCAAGCATACTGTAAGGTCTTTAGATGTGATTGAATCTGTTGAAGTCGAAACCCAGGACGGAATAATGCAGGTATCTTTGAATTCGAAACAAAATTTTCAAAAAGAATATAATACCCTAAAAGATAAGTCTTCTGTTTCAATAAGTAATCTATTTCATACAACAAAAATTCTGTGTGAGTAAAAGAATAGTTACTGGAACCCGAAATATCGAACAGCACATCAATCGAACAAGGTTTTATAGGCAATTTTGTGAAATCAGCGCAAACAAATAGAATTTTGCACCTCGGCCGGCTTCTCTCAATTATTTTTTTTAGCCACATCATCTTTATCGGATTATGGTCTACCGCAATATAAGTGCAACTTTCAGGAAACCGATCCAACATATGCCGCAAATAATAACCCTGTCCACTTCCCAACTCCAACACCACCGATTCATCCAAAGAAACGGATGATATGTGGCGAGAAGCCCATTGAAGCCCGGAGAGGAGCTTATTCAAATAATCAAGATGTGTGGTATTAATATAATCGTCAATATAACTTTCACTATATTCGCTTATGTTTGCGTCTTTTACATTTTCATATTCACCTATCAGTTCCGGAGTAAAGACAATTCCATCAATAATACGAATCTGATAATCGCAAGAGCATTTTAGCGTAGCATTCATCAGCACATCCTCCTTAATGCTCCCTTCAACAATCTTAAAAGAATCATGGCAAAGAGGACAAGAAAACAATTCCAACGAATTCAATGATATCCCTATCCTATTCTCATTGGAATTTTGATTCTGATTTTGTTTCATCTGCATTTCTTCAAGTGCTCTATCTAGCTTACCTTTCATTTCATTAAGTTTATTTATTTCACACTCAATATGTTTTTTCTTATTTTTAAAAAAGCTAGTGTAGGTCATGCGTGTATCATACTCAGTTAATTTACCGATACGCCTATATAAGATTAACTGTTGAATTTCAGACAAAGTAAAGCCTATCTGCTTGAGTTGTAAAATTTCTTGGAAATCACGCGTGCAATTTTCATCAAATTCATATTGTGCCTTGCGTTTTTCCGGCATCAACAATCCTAAAGAAATGTAGTGCCTTATCGTATCAATGCTAGTGTTGTTTTTACGCGCAAATTGGCCTATCTTCATATATTTCTCCAATACAAATCATTCTATTTTTTTGAATACGTTTGATTCGTCATTATTAACTCCTTAAATATTATTTAAATTATAATTTATTATTTTATTTTTTGCAACACTCATCAGAAGTCACGGGGAAGTCACGGGGACGTCATGGGGACGTTTTGATTGACTTGTTTCGAGTCACGGGGACGCTTTGATTGACTTGTTTCGATCATTCTGTACGTCATGGGGACGTTTTGATTGACTTGTTTCGATCATTCTGAATAATATTTAGCCCGATAATTTAATTTTTGAAATCATTATTCATTTGTGCCTCTTGCAAAAAACAAAAAGAGTTGTTTTTCTGCTAAAAAACAAAGCCCTACAGCTGTGACAGCTTTAGGGCTTGTTACTATTCGAAAAAGTTATTTAACTGATTTCAACCTTGATATATCATTCCAATTTTTAGAAGTAATGATTTCTACGGCATTTAAATCTTCCCTAATTCCTTTTACTTCTCCTTCAACCTTGGATAATGTAAAATCAATTTTGTCTATTTCAGCTTTGTGTACTTCACTGGCATGCTCCAAAGCTCTTAATATTAAAGTATGTTCATCAAGCTTTTGTGTGTGCTGATCAAGTATTTGTGTATGCTTGTCAAGTATTTGAGTGTGCTGATCAAGTGTTTGTGTATGCTTGTCAAGTATTTGAGTGTGCTGATCAAGTGTTTGTGTATGCTTGTCAAGTATCTGTGTATGCTTGTCAAGTATTTGAGTGTGCTCATCAAGTATTTGTGTGTGCTTGTCAAGCTTTTGATTAATCGTATCTAGGATGCTTAATATTTTATTTTCCATCTTTACACCGCCATGCAATTTACTATTATCATTTTATCACTCGGATTTATTCTCTGCAAGGCATATTTGTAATGTGCTGAACAAAAAATCTAGAATAATCCAACAGCAAAACAGATA
>JAFGVC010000068.1 GCA_016938195.1 Tissierellales bacterium
CCGTCCCCTTTTATTTGTTTCTTTTAATTTACTATCTTCAAAACTTCATTTTGTATAGTTTTCTGGGTCTTCCTCTGCTTCCCGAGGATTCTTCGCCCACAATCTCCGCGTACCCTTTTTCAAATAAAACCCCTAAAATCCTTCTTGCGCTTCTATCTGTCATGTTTAGATACGGTGCCAAAGTATTTGAACTGATAACTTCTTCTCCAATGACCTGGCGTATTGATTTCAACTTGCTAATATATGTTGCGCTCACTCCAACAGTTTTAGCTATTTTAATAATCTCATTATTGTTTACTAACGAATATTGAAGCATCAAATCTTTTCCTAAAGGACCTTTTATACTCTTATCTTCTTCAATTAAATACCCACAGTCTCCACCGGATTCTTTCGCATATGAAAGGCTCATTCTTGCATTCATAACAGAACTATATACTGTTTTTCCTAATCCAATTCCAAAACTTACCGTTATAGGTAGCTTATCTCTTATTTGTTGCATGAAAGACATCTTTTCATAATGATTTGTCCCGGCAACAAGAGCTCCTCTAGTAGCAAACAAAATATATTCATCACCCGCAAAGTTAAAAACAGCTCCCTGTACATCTTTAGAAAAATCTAATAGGAGATTAAACAGTTCCAACTTAATCTTTTGTATTGTGTACTCAGAATGGCTCTCAACGATAGTTTTACTAAAATTATCTATATTGATAAGAACAACTGCTATTTGAGTAGCTCTCAATATTTTATTATTGAAGTCTTGAGAAATAAAGTCTAAGGTGTTTCGTATCATTGACTTCGGGTAAATTAATCTAAAAGCAGGTACCCCTTTTTGATCCAATATTTGATTTGTTAGAGACAGGCAGCTAATAGCAGCGCTAGTTTTTCCACTTGCCCATAAGTCATAATGCCAATCTGCAATTTCTTCGGCGTTAACTTTTTTGTTTTCATTATACTCGTAATGATAAACTTTTGTCTTCGAAAGCCCCACTTCATCCAATGCCTCTTGAATATCCGTCGCTTTCATCATGTCAAAAGAAATTCTATCTAATGGAATCTCTCTTTCCTTAAGATGCCACAAAGCTTTATATAGGAAAGTAGAATTATGAGATATGAAATAGTACGGCCTTGAAATGTTTATCAATTTTTTTGCGATATTGTAGCTTACAATCCCTGAAAAAATAAACGCGTCTACCAAATGCGTATTGTTTTCAATGATGGATTCAAGGTCTTCCTCACTATGCTTTGTAATGGTAAATTCAAAATTAGTATAATCAAAAATTTTTAGGTTTTCCGTTTCCTTTAATACCCCTTCAATAAGTGAAAGCGCATCTTTTGGTCCAATCAATCCCAATTTTATTCTCATAGAGTATCCTCATCTCAAAAATTAAATCTCTCCAACACCTATAGTCTAGCACAAACATATAAACAATGCCATCAAAACCAATGAAGGTCTTGCATTTTTAATAATAAAGAGTTATTATAATTATAGAAGGACATGACCGTATATAGACCTTAATATGCGCGATTGTAATTCTATAAAAGTATAGGAGGCAGTGCCATGTATCAAACAATGTTGGAGCAGTTTATTGTCCTAAGTATTTTTTTGCTTGTCGGTTATGGTATTCGTGTGTTTTTTAAGCCTATTCAGAAGTTATTCCTTCCTTCAAGTCTATTGGGAGGACTAATCGGCCTAATTCTTCTTCCAAACGGAACAGGTTTAATTCCTATGAGTGAAGAATGGATGAAAGATTTTGGCAGTATTCCAGGAGTTCTCATCACTGTAGTTGTAACCGCTTCTATTCTCGGTATTAAGTTTCCAAAGATTAAGGAATTAGCCGGGGGAATCGGAAGACAATTTATGCATCTCAACATCATGTTCTTCTCACAGATAGGTCTAGGATTGCTTGTAGGATCTATTTTCCTGAATTCAACTTATCCCACTTTTGGATTTGAGCTTGTTGGAGGATTCACGGGCGGTCACGGCACAGCGGGTTTAATAGGTTCTTCCCTCAAAAATTTAGAATTAGATTGGTGGCTTTCAAGTCAAGGCGTAACCATTACACTAGCTACTATAGGTATTATTGGAGGTATACTAATCGGGATCGTCATGATTCAGTATGCTGCTAGGAAAGGACAAATCAAATTTGTAGGTGGTATGGATAATCTGCCACAAGAAATTATTAAAGGATATAGTCTTAATACTGATGCTAAGTCAATTGGAAAAACAATACAGCATCCTTCATCTTTAGAACCTTTTGCATTTATTCTATCTCTTGTACTTGTCTCTGTTGGTTTAGCTTTTCAAGTAAGAAAGCTTTTTGTTGGCACTATTATTTTTAATGTAGCCGCATGGGCTTGGGGAATTATCATTATGGCAATTATCTGGCTAATCATGACAAAACTAAAACTAGATTGGCTTATTGATACTCAAGTAAAAGCACGCATAATGGGAACTGTTGTTGATTATTTAGTAGTGGCTGCCATAATATCATTGCCGGTTCGAGCTGTGGCGGGTTATATAATTCCTGTCATTGCTTTGGCATTAGTTGGTATGATTTCCATGATATTTATCACACTATATTTAGGCCAAAAAATGTTGCCAAAGGAAGATTGGTTCGAAAGAAGTATTATCAATTTTGGAAACTGTACAGGAGTAGGCGCTACAGGTGTATTGCTATTAAGACTTGTTGATCCTGATTTTGAAACTAACGCGCTTAGCAACTGGTCACTTGCCTTTGCTTTATGCTCGCTGTATATATGGTTCATTTTTGCATTTCTTCCATTGATGATGTTAGAATATGGCCTTTTCGCCGTAGGATTAGGCGCAACGGTTTTAACTGTTATTCTCGTTATCGCATGCAAATTCATTCCTGGATTTTGGAATAAATAAATATCCTATCCTTAAATTAGAGATTAAAAAGATAAAAGGAGGATGAGATGAATAATAGTATTATTAATGATACTAGTAATATTTTCAGAAAAATAGTTGAAATTAGACGCGATATTCACAAAAATCCTGAACTTGGAATGTGTGAGTTTAGGACTTCACAATTAATTCTTGATACAATGGAAAACCTTGGTATTGAAATGGTACGGTGTCCCTCCAGTACAGGTGTCTTCGGTTTGCTTAAGGGAGATCAACAAGGTCCTACCTTGGGCATGAGAGCAGATATGGATGCATTAGAAGTACAGGAAGAAACCGACTTGTCATATCAATCAATTCACAAGGGAATCATGCACGCTTGTGGCCACGATGGACATGTAGCCATTTTATTGGGTGCCGCCATGGTTCTATCCAACTACAAAAAAAATATTAAGGGGCAAATCAAGTTTATTTTTCAACCCGCTGAAGAAAAATCTCCTGAAGGAGGAGCTCAATCAATAATTAAAGACGGTGTCCTTCAAAACCCAAATGTTGACGCTATGATAGGGTACCACATTTTTCCTCAGGTACCAGTCAACACAGTCGCAATAAAACGTGGTGTAATGACAGCCTCATCAGACGTTTTTCAAATAGAAATCCATGGAAAAGGTGGTCATCCTGGCTTACCTCACCAAAGTATAGACCCAATACTTACAACCGGTCATATTATAACCGCCATACAATCGATCGTCAGTAGAAATATTGATCCATTAGATCCTGCAGTAATTTCACTAGGAGCTGTCAATGGGGGATCAAAGCATAACATCATCCCTGACAAGATGACAATCAAGGGAACGGCTAGGACATTCTCAGATTACAACAGGACTTTAGTAGAAAAACGATTGTCGGAGCTAGTGCATGGAATTTGTTCAAGCATGGGAACAAGTGCCACAATTGACTACAAAAATGGTTATCCTTATTTGAAAAATGACGACGAGCTAGTTCAAAAAATCGAAGCATCTCTAGTCGATATTTTCAGCAAAAAAAATGTGACAGAAATGCAACAGCCTTTAAGTGGATCAGAGGACTTTGCATATTATGCTAAAGAAGTTCCATCCGCCTATTTTGTCATTGGAGGTAGCTTTGATGACTCGCAGATTTATCCAAATCATCATCCTAAATTTAGATTTAACGAACTTGCACTACAAAACGGAGTATTAGCATTGACAAAAATTGCCTTAGATTTTTTAAAATAAGTTCAAAAAACAAACCTCAAAAAACAAAAGGGACGG
>JAFGVC010000069.1 GCA_016938195.1 Tissierellales bacterium
AGCTCCACCAATACACCATTGGTGCTTTTTGGATGACAGAAGGCAATCTTGGCGCCACCAGCTCCGTATCTGGGCTTCTCGTCTATCATCTTCACGCCTTTAGCCATCATTTCTTCAATCGACTGCTCGATATTGGATACTTTATAAGCAATATGCTGGATGCCTTCGCCTTTTTTATCAATATATTTAGCGATTGGACCTTCCGGGTCTGTTGATTCTAGCAATTCGATTTCTGTATCTCCAACCGGCAAGAAAGCAACTCTTACCTTTTGTTCTTCAACCACTTCAATGCCTTGCAAATTCATGCCCAATGTATCTTGATAGAATTTTAATGCTTCTTCTAGATTTTTTACGGCTATGCCAATATGATCTACTTTTAATATCATGATAATCTCCTTATTTAATTTTTGATAATAATATATCTCTAATGGTGAAGGGGTCTGTCTCTTTGGTGTACAAGCTCAAAGTGACGGATTCCATTTCACCTTTATTCTCAGTTTCCTTAATGACATATTTTCTGAGCTCCTCTTCCACAAGCTCAACCAGTTCTCTTTTTATGTTCAGCTTCCTTCTTTTTTCTAATATGTCATTTTCCTTCATATAAATATAGTGCTTTTCTATTTCTTCTAAAAGCTTGTCTATGTTTTGATTTTGACTTGCCGTCACCATGACCACAGGAGGTCTTCTTTCTAGATTTTGACTCAAATCAAGCATCATGTTGATCTCAGTAGCTGTTCTTTGTGCTCCCAATATATCGCTTTTGTTAACCGCAAAAATATCACCAATCTCCATCACGCCTGCTTTAATCGATTGAATATCGTCTCCAAGACCGGGTACCATGACCATCACGACTGTATCAGCCGCTTTGACAATATCGACTTCTGATTGGCCGACTCCGACGGTCTCAATGATGACAACATCACAGCCAAAAGCATCCAGAATTTTAACGGTATTTCTGGTCGCTTTTGCCAATCCACCGAGGTAACCTCTCGTTCCCATGCTTCTGATAAATACACCGGGATCAAGAGCTAAGTCGTTCATTCTAATCCTGTCACCTAGAATAGCGCCACCTGTATAGGGGCTGGTTGGATCCACGGCAATGATCCCAACTCTTAAATCCTTTTTTCTCAAAAGCTTGACTAATTTATCAGTCAAGGTACTTTTGCCCGCTCCCGGAGGCCCTGTAATACCAATCACATGTGCTTTTCCGGTATGAGGATAAATAGTCTTTATGATATCCTCGGCTTCATTACTATTGTTTTCAACAGAAGAAATGAGGCGGGCGCAAGCCCGCTTATCTCCATTCAACATTTTTTCAATCAGTTCCATGCCATCATCGCCTTAAGGTTGAATTATTGTACATTTTCTCTCAAATACTTGATAATATCGCTTGTCAGCGTACCCGGCGTGAAAATAGCGCCTACGCCTGCTTCCAGAAGCTCCGGTATATCATCCTCCGGAATAACGCCTCCACCGATAACTAAAATATCTGATGCATTTTGTTCTTTTAGAAGCTTGATAACCTTTGGGAACAAATGATTATGTGCTCCTGAAAGGATGCTCATGCCTATTGCATCTACATCTTCTTGAATGGCCGCAGCAACAATTTGCTCCGGTGTTTGTCTCAATCCTGTATAGATAACCTCCATGCCTGCGTCTCTTAAAGCCCTGGCAATCATCTTTGCGCCTCTATCATGTCCGTCAAGACCGGGTTTAGCGATTAATACTCTTATAAGTTTACTCATTTTTTCCTCCTAAAAAATCACTTTCCAATTATTAAAGCATCACATTTTGTTGATATTCGCCAAAAACTTCCCTCATGACACCGCAAATTTCTCCAAGTGTTGCATATTCTTTGACAGCATCAACGATTAATGGCATGACGTTTTCCGTTCCCTCGCAAGCCTTTCTTAGCGCTTCAAGCTTTGTAGCAACGGCGTCGTTGTCTCTTTTGGCTTTTAAATCTCTAAGCTTTTGCTTTTGCATTTCTCCAACAATCGGATCAACTCTCAAAAGTCCTTTAGGAGAAGCTTCTTCGATTCTATATTTATTCATACCGACAACAATGACATCGCCTTTCTCAACATCCATTTGATATTTATAAGCCGCGTCTGTAATTTCCTGTTGAATATATCCCGCGTCAATGGCTCTTGGCGCTCCACCGATTTCATCGATTTTATTGATATATTCCATGGCTTTATCTTCAATTTCTTTGGTTTTGGCTTCCACATAATAAGAACCTGCCAATGGATCAACCGTATTAGTAACACCACTCTCGTGTGCCACTATTTGTTGTGTTCTCAACGCTACACGTACTGAATCTTCTGTTGGAAGCGCAAGTGCCTCATCCTTGGAATTGGTATGCAATGATTGGGTGCCTCCCAATACAGCTGCCAAGGTCTGAATAGCGACTCTGACAATATTGTTTTCCGGCTGTTGTGCCGTTAGGGTTGACCCGCCTGTTTGCGTATGGAATTTGAGCATTAATGATTGCGGTTTTTTTGCACCAAATCTATTTTTCATGATTTTAGCCCAAAGTCTTCTCGCCGCTCTGAATTTAGCAACCTCTTCTAATAAATCATTGTGCGCGTTAAAGAAGAATGAAAGTCTAGGGGCAAATGAATCCACATCAAGCCCGGCTTTGATGGCTGCTTCAACATATGCAATACCATCTGCCAATGTAAATCCAACCTCTTGAGCCGCTGTAGATCCGGCTTCTCTGATATGATATCCTGAAATACTGATAGTGTTCCACTGTGGCACTTCTTTCGAGCAATATTCAAAAATATCCGTGATGAGTCTCATTGAAGGCTCTGTAGGGAATATGTAGGTCCCTCTGGCAATATATTCTTTCAATATATCATTTTGAATTGTTCCTCTCAGCTTGTCAGCTGATACTCCTTGTTTTTCAGCAACAGCGATATACATTGCAAGCAAAACAGATGCCGGCGCATTAATCGTCATCGATGTGCTGACCTTATCCAGCATAATTCCATCGAAAAGAATTTCCATATCGGCTAAAGAGTCTATAGCAACACCTACTTTACCAACCTCGCCTTCAGCTAAATCATGATCTGAGTCATATCCGATTTGAGTCGGAAGGTCAAACGCTACCGATAACCCTGTAGACCCTTGCTCAACAAGATATTTGTATCTTTTGTTGGATTCCTCGGCTGTAGAGAATCCGGCGTACATTCTCATCGTCCACAATCTGCCTCTGTACATGGTTGGCTGATAACCACGTGTATAAGGGTATTGTCCCGGAAAACCAATTTCTTCCATAAAATCAAGATCCGAAATATCCTCCGGCGTATAAAGACGATTAATCTCATCTCCTGATCCCGTTGTAAATAATTCTCTACTTTCAGGTGCCTTTGAAAGGGATTTATTTAAAACTTTTTCTTCCCAGTTTTTTGCTTCTTCTGATAATTTTGTAAGCTTTTCCTGATCAAACATTCATTTACCTCCAAAGTACGTTTATCATAATAAATTTATATTAAAACCATTAGAATTGCAAGATTTATTGCAAAAATGACTTTACTTTTTTATATCCTGCATCCGGACCTTTATTCCTCAAATACCTTATGCAATAAATGTGGCGTGTGTAAATATTTTGATTGCTGCAAGGATTCCTGCAAATATTGTTTTAGACCTTCTCTAAAGTCAGGATGTGAGCAGTTCTCAATGATACTTTCTGCTCTTTCAAGGGGTGAAAGCCCTCTTAAATCAGCTAAGCCTTGTTCCGTCACAACGATTTGCACGTCATGCTCAGTATGATCAACGTGCTTGACAAAGGGCACAATGCTCGATAAGGTTCCTTTTTTCGCGGTCGAAACGGTCGTAAAGATTGTTAGATAAGCATTTCTTGCAAAATCACCCGAGCCTCCTATGCCGTTCATCATTCTTGTTCCGTTGACCTGGGTTGAATTAACATTGCCGTAAATGTCAATTTCTATCGCCGTATTCATCGCAATGACGCCTAAACGCCTTATAACTTCAGGGTGATTGCTGATTTCCTGAGGTCTTAAAACAATTTTATCTCGATACTTCTCAAAGCTTTTATAAAAATCCCCCAATCTTTCAGGAGAGATGGTCAAAGATGTAGCTGACGCAAAATTAACTTTTCCTGCATCAATCAAGTCAAGCACTGAATCCTGCAATACCTCAGAGTAAATCTGAAGATTGCACAAATTGCTGTCACATAACCCTCCAAGTATTGCATTTGCAACACTTCCTACACCTGATTGCAGTGGCAGAAGGCCGGAAGGCAGTCTGTCGGCTTTCATTTCGCTCTGTAAAAAAGAAATAATATGCTTTGATATGCTTTTTGAATCCTCATCAATTTCAGAAACGGCTCTGGTTTTATCGCTGATATCTGTGAACACAACCGCTTTGATTTTCTCAGGGTTGCAAGGAATATAAGGGGTCCCTATGCGGTCATCCGGCTTAAGAATCGGAATCGGCAGCCTGTGGGGCGGGTTTGCCGGACTGTAAATATCATGTATCCCTTCTAGTGCAAGGGGTTGTGATGTGTTAATCTCTACAATGACTGCTTCGGCTTCTTCCACCAGAACATTGGAGTTACCGATAGAGGTCGAAGGTACAATAGCGCCCTCCTCAGTAATAGCGACAGCCTCGATGATAGCGAGATCAATTTTACCGAAAAATCCATACTTAATCCATTGAGGAACATGACTCAAATGCATATCTGCATATTGGACTTTCCCTGAGTTGATGGCGTTTCTGATATCATCATTAGTCTGATAAGGAAAACGCCTTTTGATGACCCCGGCACGTGTCAATGCGCCGTCGAGCTCATCCCCTACTGACGCACCTGTAATCAATGTAATTCCGATTTCTTCTCCGTTTTGTGCCCGCTTGGCCAATGCTAAAGGAACTGCTTTAGGATATCCAGCCGGTGTAAATCCGCTTGCGCCTACGGTCATTCCGTCTTTAACCCATTTTGCAGCTTCTTCGGCTGAAACGATTTTGTCTTTTAATTGTATACATCTCATTCTTTCTCGATCCATTTTAACCTCCTAAAAATAAAAAAGCACGAAAAGCGACTTGATGATCGCAATCCGTGCATTATTCGCTCATTAAATATAGGGGTTTCCTTATTTACACGAATAAAAGGGACTTGTGTTATCTTGGGAATATCATAAGCTTTTGCAGGATAATTGTCAAGACTCATCTTTAGAGAAATTAATCCTCGTACTCCTCGTTGACAAATATCGATTCATATTTCTTTTTACAGTTTTGCACAGCTGTTTTTATGGCTTTTTTTGCAGATCCAAAATAGGTCGTATCGATTAAATATTCAATCTCATCGATTTGCTTGATATTCATGCCCATCAATATACCTGATACCACCCGATTGGCTAACGATGTCGAAAGTGTACACTCCGCCTCAATAATTTCACCCGTTTGGGTTCTGATCAAAAGACCGACGGCAATCACCTCGTACAATTTGGTGGCCGTAATATTTGAGGGCAGCTTTGCATATCCGGTTACAAATATTTCGTCTGCAAATTTTTCAATCATTGAGAGACTCCCCTTTATTTCATGAATTTTGCCATGTCGATAATGAATCTTTCGTGCGTCCCTTCCCCAACCAGTTGATTTTGGGTGTATGTCTTGACACGAAATGTCAGTTTTTTTCTGTCAACATCAATCAGCTCACATTCTGTAAAATAAGTTTCTCCAATCTTAACGGCTGCTTTATGGGATACATTCACATGCGTGCCTACTGTGCTAAAGCCTTCCGGTAAATATGCCGCCACACATGCGGCACAAGTGCCTTCCATGACTGCAATCATCATAGGAGTCGCCAAGACTTCTACAAATCCACTGCCCAATGATGCGGCTGTGTCTTTATAAGCCACAATATTTTCAGTTGTATGAGTAAGACCTATTGTCACATTAAAGTCCATATATCCTCCGCTTCCTTAAATCAATTCGTCAATTTTAGCTCTGTTAAAGCCTTCGACAATCTGGCCGTCAATCATAATGATTGGAACGCCCATAAATCCCATGCCCATTAGCTCTTTCCTAGCTTCTAAATCCGTTGAAACATTTTTTTCTGTAAAGTCAACACCCTTAGATTTTAAATAATCCTTTGCTGTCACGCAATGAGGACACGTGTTGCTGGAATAAACAATTACATTTGCCATAGTAACCCTCCTTTTGTTTATTTTATCACAACCTCTAATTTTTTTCCATTGTGTTTTAATATTGCGGCATACCGACGCCTATCGCATTTTCAAAAATCATTCTTGCGATGCAGTTTCCGATCATCATCTGGTATTGTCCGATTTGGGCTTTCATCAGAGAAACCTCAGCATCCGTTACCTCTTGTAATGTCGCCATATCGTACTGATAAAATAAATCTGTTATTCTTAGGGCTTCCTTTGAAAGTGCAATGGTTTCTTCCATATTGACTAAAGCTCTGTCCGATTTGACCATTTCCAAATATTTATTTCTGACGTCCATTTCGATGTCCTTAAACGATTGATCATAATTATGTTGAGCTTCTTCAATCTCTTCCATGATGAATTTGTATTGTTTGAGTCCAGGTGTATAAAAAGCCGTAACTGCACTCTTTTCAATCTCTTTCAATTCCATTTCCATTTTCTTGTTTTTAGGCTCCGGTCTATTCGTCAACGCTTCTAAGATAGAAGCATCCAAATCTATCGGTGCTTTTTCTGTCAATTCTATTTCAGTCACAAACGCAATTTGACTATCAAAATCAATACCAATTGTGTTGTTAAACTCAAGCTTTTTAATTTCAAGCTGATCCTGTGCATTATTCAAATCCGTCTTCGCAGAGTTTACACTCAATTCGGCTCTCAATACCTCAAGCTTTGTGACGGTCCCCAGGTCATATTTTACCTGAGCCATTCGAAGGTGCTCCTGCGCATTTTCATAGGACAGCTGATTGAGCTCTACTGTTTTTTCAGCCAAGAGAACATTATAATATGATGAAGCCGCGCCAATCTTTAGCGCTTCCATAGTTTGAAGCAATGTGTTTTCAAGGACCGCAATCTGCACCTCAGTACCTTTGACACCATAGCCTTTTTTGATGAGTAACGCATTGACATACTGATTGGCTGTCACATTGGGTAGAGGCATATATGCCAATCCCATCATGGTCATTTGAATGGAGCTGGCTGATAGCGTCGATTCAACGACATCTTGAAAATCCTTTTGATCACCAAGCAAATCTTTTGTGTTGGAAATTTTTCTCTCTATGCTTGATATGGCATAGCTGTTTTCAATGGCAAGCTGTTGGGCTTCTTCCAGCGTCAACGCCAGCACTGTGTTCTCTTCCTCAGTCACGGCTTCCACATTAAAGGACACTGCGGATAATGCCACTGCCAAGACACAAATCATGCCTATCACTCTATTTCTCATCATTTTGTTCATCTTAATTTTCCTCCCTTTTTTCTCCAAATCCGTCTAATATGGAATCAATCATCTTATTGTAATCGATCGCTCCCTCTTTTTTCATAAATACCCACGTTCCCAAATAAGTATTGGAAATACCCAAAATACAAGAAACCATCATATCTTTATCAATATTGGCTCTGACAATCTTCTCATCAATCCCTTGATTGATGAGTTGCCTTAAATCCTCATTATGCTTTATGGTCTGTTCAAAGAATATTTTCTTTATATTTCTGGAAATCAATTCCCCGTGAGCCAAAAAATTCTCCGCTAAACTTCTTTGTATCGTAATACAATTATACTTGTATTCAAAATAATTTGCTAGTTTTTCCCTAAAAGATGTCTTTTTATTTAATATTTCTCTTGATTTTTCATAGTTATTGACGATGGTTCCGGTAAAAGCTTCTTCAAAGATTTCTTTTTTGCTTGCAAAATACTCGTAGATGGTGCCCTTACCTATCCCTGCCTTTTCTGCGATATCGGAAATCTTAGCATTATAGAACCCTTTTTCTATAAATACCGCCAATGCCGATTGAATGATGAGCTCTCTCTTATCCACATCGGACATCCGGTTCACCTTCCTCCTTTATTCTCAGAAATCTTCTTAAGAAGCATGCGATATCATCAATAATCGTATAAACAACCGGCACATAGACCAGCGTTAGAATCGTTGATAGCAACAATCCTCCGATTACGACCACTGCCATCGGCATTTGCAGCTCGGAACCTTCTCCTATGCCAAGAGATAAGGGTAAAAGACCGATAATTGTCGTCATCGCTGTCATCAAGATTGGACGCAAACGAATAGGTCCGGCATTGAGAATAGCTTCCCTTCGGTCTTCTCCGAAGCTTCTTCGCTTATTGATATAGTCTACTAGCACAATCGCATTGTTAACGACAATTCCGACCAATACGATAAAGCCAATAATTGCCGGAACACTTAAGTCAACACCCGTGATAAATAGCCCTAGAAATCCTCCTGACAATGCTAAAGGCACTGTAAACATAATGGCTAACGGCTGAACCAAGGATTCAAATTGAGCCGCCAAAATCATATAGACAAGCACAATCGCTAAAATTAAAACCAGCAGCAAATCATTAAAGGCGTCCTCTATGAGTTCACTTTCTCCACCATAAGAAATAATATAGCCTTGAGGAAGCTGATAGTCCGCTAAACGTGTATTAATATCATCCGTGACACTTTGGACATCCCTTCCAAAGGTCTCAGAGCTAACCGTCACAACTCTGGCCTGATCTTGTCTTTGAATAGTCACCGGACCCAGATCCTGTACAATATCAGCGACCTGAGAAAGCTGAACCGTTCCACCTGAAGGTATGGATAACGGAATTAAGCCAAGATTGGACAAGCTTTCTGAATATTGCGCGTCTCCTTTAATGACAACATTGATTTCCTCTCCTTCAAATTTAAAACGTGTAGCTGTTTTCCCTAGTAATGTATTGCGCACATTATTTGCAACGCCATAGGATGTCAATCCATACTGAGCCGCCTTATCCTTATCGACTCTTATCTGCACTTCCGGGATTCCTTCTTCAAGAGAGCTTGTCACTTCTCTTGTGCCCTCCACCTGTTCGATTATTTCTTTAATATCAAGACTCAGTCTTTCAAGAATTTCGATATCATCCCCTCGAATACTGACACTGATACCTCCGCCGCCAAATCCGGTCGCCATCATCCGTGATGCCGATGTAACGCCAATTTCAGCTCCGGGAATATCCTTTGTAAGCGTCCTGATTTCATCGGCCATTTCAAAGGTTGTCTTGTCTCTCTCAGTCAAATCTTTTAGCATGACCGTCAAGCTAGCTCGATTTGCGCTTGAAGCACTCATGCCTCCAAAGCCTCCACCGGACCCAATGCTTGAAAAGACGTAATCTACTGCCGGAATATCCTGTAGAATTTTCTCAATTTCGCTAGCTATCTCTTCTGTTTCTTTCAATTCAGCTCCCGTTGGCAAAGAAATGCTGATATCCAGCTGTCCCTCGTCGGTACCGGGGAAGAATGAAGAACCCACCATTGTCAAGCTCAAAACACTCACTGCAAATACGACAATGCCTAAAAAGAATACTAATCGTCTATGATTGAGACTTACATTTAGAATTTTTCTGTATTGAATTCTAAGTTTATTAAGCAAGCCTTTGTCTGTTGATTTTCCTTCCTCTTCTGCGGCCACATCAAATTTTATGCTTTTAATAGACAACAGCTTAGATGAGAGCATGGGAATCATGGTCAAGGCAATTGCCAGAGAACCAAGTAAGGCAAAGGTAACGGTCATTGCCAATTCTCTGAAGATGGTCGAGGTAATGCCTTGCACGAATACAATCGGCAAGAAGACCGCAATGGTTGTCAAGGTAGAGGCTGTAACCGCCATTCCTACTTCATTGGCTCCCAAAATCGAAGCTTCTCTGATATTCATTCCTTCTGTTCTATGTCTGAAAATATTTTCCAGAACAACGATTGAATTGTCCACCAACATTCCAATTCCAAGTGCCAATCCTCCTAACGTCATCATGTTCATGGTAACATTGGTAAAGTACATGAGGATAAATGTGGCTATTACCGAAATGGGAATGGTTAATGATATTATCAAAGTAGATCTAATATTTTTAAGGAATAACAGCAAAATTATAACAGCCAGAACGCCTCCTGCAAGAGCACTTCTAATCATCTGCCCAATAGCTCTGTTAATAAAATCCGCTTGGTCAAATACGATTTTCATGCTGATATTCGGATACTCTCGCTCGAGGCTTTCAATTTGCTTTTTAATTGAATTGCTCACGGTTACTGTATTGACGCCGGATTGCTTCATAATAGAAATTTCAAGCGTGTCTTCTCCATTATACTTAGCAATACTCTGTCTATCTGTATTAATCAAATTAACATCCGCCACGTCGGTCAAACGAATGATGCCGCCTCTGGGAAGTGGGATGTTTGTATTCCTTATTTCCTCCAAAGAGGTAAATTCTCCTAGTGTTCTGACATTGAGCGCCTTATCTCCCTTGTAGACCTCTCCACCTGGCAGATTGAGATTGTCTCCGGCTAGAATTTGAGAAATGTAATCCAATGTAATGCCATAACCTTCGATACTGCTCTCGATTAATTGAACCTCGATTTCTCTAGAATAGCCCCCGCCTACATCTACGGAAGCCACGCCGTCAATCCGTTCAAGCCTTGCTTTCACAATATCCTCGGCCAGATTTTGAGTTGTAAATAGATCGCCTTCACTTTCTATTGTCATATACATAATCGGGATAGCATTGGGGTCAAATTTAAAAACCGTAGGATCATCTGCGCCGTCCGGCAAGAATCCCTTGACCATATCGATTTTTTCTCTCATTTCAAGTGCTGCAAACTCCATGTTTGTACCGAAATTGAATTGCAAAATGACCAGCGACATACCTTCCCGCGATATGGATTGAATCGAATCAATATTTTCAACGGTAGTTAGCACGTCCTCAAGCGGCCTTGTAATCAGGTTTTCCATTTCCTCAGGGCCTACTCCGGAATAATTCGTTAGTACAACCGCCACCGGATATTCAATGGATGGCAATAAATCAATAGGTAGCTTTGTTAGGGAAACAGTACCTATAAGCACAATGATTAAAACAATCATGGTGATTGTAACGGGTCTATTGACTGAAAATTTTGAAAACATCGTTATTCCCCCCTTACAACTTTCACCTTGCTGCCATCGCTAATATAATTCTGTCCGCGGACAATAACACGTTCCCCATCTTCAAGTCCTGATATAATCTCAATCAATCGGCCTGTATCTAATCCTGTCACCACTTGTTTTTCGATAGCCAGACCATCTTTTTCAACAAAAACCACGTCTTTTCCATTCTTATTCAAAATAGCATCCCCGGGAACCGAAAAGACATTTTCTCTAATATCTGTATTAATGGTCACCTTTGCAAACATACCGGCTTTGATTGTTTCATCGTTAGCCACGCTAATCTTCAGAGGGTAAAGATTATTCATTGCGTTGACAGATGAACTAATGCTTGTGATTTGAGCCGTTTGATCCCAATTGGCAGAATTTATTTCCACTCTTGCCTCTTGCCCCTTATATAATTGGTTAATTAAATTTTCAGGCACGCTAATCTCAACAGAAATATTATCCAAATCCATAATAGTCACAGCCGGTTGAGAATTAACAGCCATCTGCCCTTCAATAATGTTGACAGCTGTTACGGTACCGGATATAGGAGCCGTCACTTCTGCGTTTTCCAACGCATCCAAGGCCTGATTATAGGCTAAACGTGCTTGGTCCACTCCTTTTGAAGCTGCTTCAAGTCCTTTGCCGGAAGCCGCCAATTCTGCTTGATCATACTGAGCCTTAGATACAACCCCGTTTTCATATAGCTCTTTTGTGCGCTCAAAGGAATCTTGAGCCGCTTCTATTTGTTCTTGAGTGCGCTCAAAATTGGTTAATGCTGAAGAATAAGCTAAATAGGCCTGATCAACTTGATTTTGGATATTTTCACTGTCCAACAGAAATAAAACATCATCCTTTGATACTTCATCTCCTACCGCTACATAAACCTTCAACACCTCAGCCATAAGTGTCGGCATCACGTGCACATTTTTCTCAGCAAATGTCTTTCCGGAAAAAGAATTCTCGACAAAAATAGTGCCTTTTTGAAGTGTCTGCACTTCAACAGCTATATAGCTTTCCTCCTCTTGTCCTGTCTCTTGCGCCGCAGAACAGGACGAGGAGATTATCATTATCATCATTAGCAAAACGAATAATACAAGTTTCTTCTTCAAAATAATCCTCCAAATAAATTGTTTCCGACCGACCAGTCGGTTTTAAAATAATATCATAAAACTTCTATTTTATCAATGCTGTTTAAATTAAATTTTGATTAATCTTGATTAATAAGAAACCAAAATTGAAATAATAACAATTTAACTTCAAACAGGTTGTATTTTATTAAAAAAATGGTACAATATAGTTGTATGTAATCAGTATAATTCTAATTCAAGGAGGTATTATAATGGAAAAATTGGTAAAATGCTCTGTGTGTGGATATGTTTGCGAAGAAAATAAGTTAGGAACCAACTGCCCGAAATGTGGCGCTCCGAAAGAAAAATTTGAGGTGCTAAGCGACGAGGCCGCCGATAAAATAATCAATTCCGATAGAACAAATGATATTCATATGGATATGATTAATCTTTGCATGGCCATTGAAAGTCTTGGCGACGAGGGAGAAGAAATTGCTTTGGATCCAAACTGTGTTTCTGTATTTAAAAAAGCACAAGATATGGCGTGGGAATTAAAGCAAATGTGCAAAGCTGAGCTCGCCGGTCATATGAGCAAAGGAAAATGGTAGAATAAGGGTCAACTATAAAGTGCCAAACAAAATCCGCAGAGCAATCTGCGGATTTTGCAATATCTCCATGATTAAATTTTTTTATTTGTTTTTGACCTCGCTTTTTCTCATGATTTCATAGGTATAATCGACCGCACCCATGACTCCTTCCGGAGCGGCATACCAGATAATCATATAGTTCTCCCCACCTCCGAGAAACTCCTTGAGGCGAATAGCTTCATCGTCGGTCACATTAAACGGCTCGATGTTGAGGACATCGTAAAATGCCTCGTTATTACCGATACCCAGTGCTTTCTTATTGACAAATGTGACCGCATAATCCACATGAATACCGAGAAGCTCATGTAAGCTAACAAAGCCTTCCAAAGAAGAGCAATCGTTCATATAATCTATCTCCGGGATAGCAATGTTATCCACAAACCATCCGGAATCATTGTAAGCCATATCTGTCATATATCTGAAGCTTATAAATATTTCCTGTCCCGCCCAAGGGGTTAAATCAAAGCTCATATTCATCCAATCACCGGAATATCCTGTAAGTCCCGGTAAATTTTCAAAAATTTCCGGAGCTTGGGTATTTAATGGGAATTCTGTGTTATCCACCGTGTATTCATTCTCCAGACTTGTCCAAGTGTATCCTCCGTCGGTGGAAACCTGAACAAATCCGGCATCCCATAATTCTTCTATGTCAAGATAGGTGTCGAAATTAATGGATGCAGCTGTTACTGAAGAAAGATCAGCTGAAAAAATAATCTCATTATCGATGCCATTACCTTGATTTCCCCAGAAAACCAAATCGGGTTCTGAATCTACCGGTATCGGATTTTCAACACATAACCACTTAACAGGCAAAAAATCTATTCCGTCAAAGTTGATATTGTATATTTTTGCCGGATCCTCCAATACCTTGTAGTCTCCGCCCCAAGCCGGCACACCGTCTTTGTCATAGTCCAGTGCTGACTCAAAATCAACCTGGACATCGATGCTGTCAAACTCGTATATCCCCTCTCCGGGCATAAAACTGTCAATCGCAACGGCAACTGAAAATCTTCTAAACAATTCGCCAAAGTCTATCCCGGTACCATAATCGGTCAATATTTTGTTGATGCTTGCAAACCCTTGATCCGTATCTTGAGCTAGATTTTGGATAAAATCTCTGCCGTATTTATCATACATATATAATGTCAATAAATAGGTTTGTCCATAATCAGCCAATGTCTCAGGACCTGTTTCTGCGGAATAATGATCGTCCCATTCAACCAGTGAATTTTCAGGATGCTGAAGGAAAAATTCGACATGGCTGTCTGCATGTCCATATCCACAGAGAAATTCAGCGAACATTGACATTCCCTCGTTGATCCAAGTCGTTTCGTACGGGTCATTGTCATCGTGAATCAAATGCTGAAATTCATGAGCCACAACACCGTAATATACGGTTTCTAATCTTTCAGCCCACTTGTGCGTATCAATGGTAATCACATTTCTGTCAAAATAATCCTGATAATCGGGAGAATAAAATCCTGCAATGTAAAAAGGATAGGTTGAGTCATAATATTGTTCATCCATGACGTTATCAACCAGCATAATCACTCTTTCGATTCCGTCTTCAGGCTCATAATATCCTTCTTCAAAATATCCCCATTCAGTCAAAAGAGAATATTCACCTGTGTGGGAATTCGGAACACCAAAAAATTCCGTATCCTTCAGATAAATATTCTCATCAAATTCATCTCTCATCATATCAACCTGAGACTGGGTAATCACAGGGTCTTCTCTCTCCTCATCATGATAGGAAATGTCATCGGCTACCCAAATTTCAATGTTTGTGCCTACACTTCTTAATGTGTACTCTTTAAAATAGTAGCTTGCATACATCCCATCATAGGCCAGAAAGTATTTTGTCCCACCGTCATAAGTAAATTCCTCTGATTCGGTTGCGACGGCTTCTTCTTGCGGTGTTTTTTTTATGCCCGCAATTTTTGATGCCTTTTGCTTGATGTCTTTTTCCGCATCTTCTCTATAAGACGCCTCGTTGTACCTATACCTCATAAATGTTCCCACATCATAAGGCATAATATCAACTTCCGCTCTTTTTAATGATTCAGGTTGCATCATAACCGTATCCCTGACTTTTTCGTCTCCTTTTCCCTTCTCCGCATGGATTCCTTTTTCAGAGCTAAATCCTAGGAGTGAAAAGGTTGAAGCAAAGATCAAACACAAGACTAAAATTATGGATATTTGTTTTCTATTCATATTTACCTCCTCAATTATTTGATAGAAAACCTATATAATTTTAGTAAAGCTGGTGTAGGACCGGGTGTAAAACCGATGTCATTTATGGCAATTGCCACTTTCAACTAAATTATATCACTTCTTTTAATAGATACAATGCTTATACAAAAAAAAACGACACCTTAGCATCGTTCTCTTTTTACCTATTTACTGTTTTTTATCATGTAACGAAAGCTCTTTGTCGAGGAAATACCCCATCAAGGTTCTAATAATGACAATGCCTCCAAGCAGAATCAAATCCTCATAGGTTCTATTGGATATGGATTCGATAACGTCAGCAACAATCAATATTTCAAGCCCTAATAAAATATATGAGCCTAGCTTGACTCTTAAATCCTCACGGTCATTATAGCACATCAATCTATCTTTTCGTTTAAACTCGTTATAGATTAACTTGACAACCGCCAGCCCAACACCATATACCATAATCAATACAGCCATCATCGCAATAATGACCGAAATATCATGCAACAGCACGTGCGGATATTCTATCATCATACCCCCCTATAATCCGGCAAATTCAAGTATGACCATTATAACAACCAAGACACCTGAAATTAAAAGAACGTATCGCAGGCTGTTTTCTCCCATGCTGTCAAACAAAGATTTACCACTGAATTGATCTTCCGTCAAAATTTTACTTTTCTTGAGTCGTCCGTATACCGCTGCATAAAATCCAGATCCTATGATAATGCCCGCCATACCGCCTAAAAGCCCGTCTAAGTATCCATTTCCGACGGCTCCCGCTATTGTTCCCGGACAATAACCTAAGGTTGCAAAGCCAACACCAAAAATGAGCCCGCCGATGACGGCATTTTTGATGGAGCCCGCTTTCACATGCAGCTTAACCTTTCCCTTTGGATAAAGTAAAGCAATTCCAATCATCGTCACAATGACAGCACTGAGCATGATTTTGAGGACGGTAAAATCTGTAAGTCTCAGCTGTGCCAGAATAATATCATATTTTGTCACGCCACCCTTATGAAGAAGAAATCCAAAGGCGATTCCCATGACTAAACCCAAGACGAGCTGAAGATTTTTTTTGCCGTATAATTCTTCCATATGATTATTCACCTCCTAAAACCCGTAGATTAGAAATGCCGTGGCAATTCCACCTACGAAAAAACAAACCGAAGCAACCCAACTAATCACAGACAACTGACTGGTCCCGCTTATGCCATGCCCACTAGTGCATCCACCGGACCATCTTGATCCGATTCCCAGTACAATACCGCCAAATACCGAGATAATAAATCGAATAAAAAAACTCGATGATATCTCATCAGCCCACATATTAGGAACAAGAACAAGCTTGAAATCACCTGACATGACGGCCGAAAGGAAGGAGCCGAAAATAATCCCAATGACAAGCATAAATCCCCAATCAATTTCCGGGGCTGTCTTCAAATAGTACTCATTTTTGCTGACATATTCCTGATCAAAAAATTTTCTGACCATACCGCTTGCCCTTGCATAACTAGTAGAAGCGCCAAGCACCTTATTAGAGAAAAAAAGTGCCGCTAAATTCAAAAGTCCAATTAGAATCCCCACAATATAGGGTGACCATCTCATCATTGAAAAAACATTCATATAATCCTCCTTTTACATCTTTATGAATCGCTCGTACCCTTGCATGCCGCCGGCAAGATTGTAGAGCTTTTCGAAGCCCTTCTGTTTAAGAATACTAATCCCCACACTTGAACGAACACCTGAGTTGCAAATCACCACAATAGATTTTGATTGATCTAGTTCTTGCCATCTAGTTCTCAAATCCGGCGACGGAATATTGATGGCCTTATCGATATGCCCTGCGTTGTAAGCCGTCTTGTCTCTACCATCAATCAAGATTACCTCTTCTTCATCCTTCATCTTTTCATAATCACTTGGAGACACTTGCATAATACGACTGACGGCATATCCTTTAGCAGCCCAATCATGCAGTCCGCCAATTAAATAACCCGTTACATTGTCCAATCCTACCCTATAAAGCCAAATAGCTGTTTCTAAAGCCATTTCATAATTTTCTGCCACGAGAATAATATTTTTATCAGGGGGTAAAATCCATCCTGCAAAGGTAGGTAGATTTCCTGTGTAATCCAAATTATAGGACATCGGAATATGAAGTCCGCCGAAAGCCTGATAGCTTCTGACATCGACTATAATCGTATCTTCCTGTTCCATTTCCAAAACCACCTCTTCAGGCTTCAAAAGTCTGATCTTCGGCAACTGACTAATCGGCTTTGGTCCAATCGCATTGAGAAGGCTACTCCTTCCAAAATGATCAGGTACACCCGGCATATCATTCGTCAGAAGTTTTACAAATTCCTCTATATCTGTTGTTTGGAGCGACGCATTATATTTTTTTTCATATCCAATCGTTGACGTATATTTTGCACCCATGGATTTGCCGCAAAGCGATCCCGCGCCATGAGCCGGATAGACCTCGCAAAAATCAGGTAGCTTCAGTAATTTATTGAACAAGCTGTCATAGAGCCTTCGCGCCAGCTCATCGGCTCTTTCCGGAAAAAGATCGGGCCTCCCAACATCTCCTACAAAAAGTGTATCTCCAACAAATGCCGCAACAGGATCAACTCCTCTAGAGGTGTCCGTGACCACATAACTGATATGCTCAGGCGTATGTCCCGGTGTCTCAATCACTTGAAGCTTCATGTCCTCAAGTTCAAAGATATCCCCTTCCTTCATCGGAATATGCTCGAATTGTGCCTTCGCCGATTCAGGCATATATATTTTTGCTCCCGTCAGCTGAGCAAGCTCGATATGTCCTGAAATAAAATCCGCATGAAGGTGCGTCTCGAGAATATGGGTAATCTTAAAATTCAATCTTCTCGCCTCACGGATGTACAAATCGACATCCCGACTTGGGTCTATAACGGCGCAAGTCTCGCTACCCGCCAAAATGTATGAGCTGTGTGCAATTTTTTCGACATAATAATGTTTGATTAGCATAAAAATCCTCCTTGAATAAGATTAACGTATTTTTTTATATGAACTTGACTTCCGTTACTGATCGCACTATAGATAAAAAAAGTAAATCATCAGGACTGAAACAAGAAGAAATAGAAGCGTCATAAAGCTACCAGCTTTTATGTAATCCGAATTTTGATAGCCTCCAGGTGTCATCAAAAAAGCATTAACTTGATGCGTTGGCAATACAAAAGAGTTGGAAGTGCAGATAGCTACCAGTAAAGCCAAAGCTCTCGGATTGATGTTGAATTGATTGCCCATAATAAGGACTAACGGGACCAAAAGTACGGTTGCCGCGACATTAGACATAAATAAAGAAAACAATGTCGCCAAAAAACCTATGGCAAATAGAATCGGCAGGGTGCCCCAAGATGAAATCACCCATATAATCATGTCCGCCGTCAAATTGGCGGCTCCTGTTTTTTCAAAAGCAATGCCTAGTGGAATCAGTCCGGCTAATAAAAAAACTGTTTTCCAATCCACCGCGCTATAAATTTCATCCTTTGGGATGACTCCCAACAAAATCATCAGCACGGCACCTGTCATAAATCCAACCGAAAGCTTGATACCAAGCATAACGGAAACTAGAGACACGGCTAAAGAAAATAAAGCTTGTTTAGTGGTGTTTTTTTGTTGGTCTTCAATTCCTTCTCGAAAAGGGGTCACCACTACAAAATCTCTAATTTCTTTCATTTTTTTAATATCCGCCCATCTTCCAAAAACAATCATTTCTTGACCAGACTCCATGGGTGTTTCAAAAAAATCAATCTCCTGTCCATCACGTCCGACAAAAATGACGGGCTCAACACTAAAATTCTTTCGGAAAGCAATCTGAGACAGACTTTTCCCTTTCAAAGCGGATTTAGGTGGGATAATAATCTCAGCAAAGCCGGCATACTCTTCGTTTTTAATGCTTGCAAAGATATCCATCTCCTGTTTGACAAGCAGACCACAGTCCTTAGCAAAAATCTTAACATCCTCATCTCTACCCAGAACAGCCAGCACTTGATTTTTTTGAATTCTAGTTTTTCTCCAAGGGGCATACACTGTACTACCCTGCTCGTATAATGCTAGAATGTGAACATTAAATCTTTTCCACAAATCAATCTCTTCAATTGTTTTGTCAATCGCCACACTATCTGATTGTACGCGCAACTCATAGACATTATCCGGCAAATGGTAAAGCGCCCGCAAATAATTCTGGGCGGAATCTTCTTTTGCTTTCTGTGGATTGGGCAGCACCTTCGCTCCAAAAAAGTAAAAATAAGCAATTCCTGAAAATAGTAGTGCCAATCCTATGGGTGTAACGCTGAAAAAATTAAATCTTTCATAACCACCCCTAGTGACTAAATCATTCAAAATGATGAGAGGTCCCGAAGCCACCATGGTAATGGTTCCGCCTAAAATTGCGGCAAACCCCATCGGCATAAGAAACTTCGCCGGGTGTATGCCCGTCCGTCTGCAGATTCGTCGAACAGCAGGTAAAAACAAGGCCGCAGCACCAATATTCTGCATGAAAGAAGAAATCAGGCCCACAGATGCGGATATATAAACCAGAATCTTTTTCTCGCTATTTCCTGCCCATCGAATGATTTTGATAGAGAGTGCTTTCATAATTCCCGACTTGTCAATCCCATATCCGAGCATCATCACGGCAATAACAGATACAACCGCATTACTTGCTAACCCTGAAAAAGCCTCTTGTGCAGTGATTAAAGACGACCATGCTAACAGTACCATGATAAGTATCGCCACCAAGTCCGACCGAAGCTTTTCCGTAACAAAAAGAAAAACAGCAATCAAAAGGATAAAATAAGTCAATCCTATCTCAACTGTCATAAACACACCCCCTCATTGGCTCTATCTTCATTATATCTTAATCAATGCCAACTAACAATAAAAAAACACTCTTGCTTTGCAAAAGTGTTAATCTATCTTCCACTCAAGGGCAAATGCCCCGGAATGACTATTCCCAACTATTTCAATTTTATAGGTGCCGCTTTCCTTAATCTCATAGGTTGCATCGTCCTCGATCAGGTAACGCGTGTCATCCGTCGGGTTTAGAAAATAAGCGCTCAGCTCTCCCGAGAGGGTCCCAACAGCGTAGCCAAAGGTCACTCGGCTTCCTTCCTGAAAATCAACTTTTTTGAGATATTGACCGTCAAAAAAGCCATAATCACCTTGTAGCAAGCCTTCCTCAGAAAAGATTTTTCCGTTTTCTATTTTGTGCCTACCTTGACTGCATCCGGATAAAACACCCATCGTCAATATTAGGATCAACAATATTATTATCGTTCTGTTCTTTTTCATCAGGATTCTCCTAATTAATTCTTGTATTCTAATGTTTTTAATAAAATATCGTCCAAGGAATAGTATACCATAATATCATTCATCTTCAACCTTTTTTTGATTTGCCTCATCCGATTCAATTCTCGAAAAAATTTTACACAAATTTCACCTGGAATTAACAAGACCGTAAAATAGCAAAGCGTAATCAATATATAATGAAATCACTAAGGATTACATGACAATAAGCAAGATCAAGATAGGAGATCGATGACAATGATTAAAAGCTCCATTTTCAATTTAAAAACCCTTTCAACCATTTTCCAAGGAAGAATCCCGGGACAATTGATTATACAATATACCGATTATTGCAATGCGACTTGCCCTCAGTGCGGTATGAATAAAAATGAACATTTTCAACGAAACACCCTTTCAAACATAGAAATGTATAGAATAATAGACGCTGCTGCCAAAAAAAAGTTCCAATCTATTTCTTTTACCGGCGGAGAACCTTTCATTTATAAAAAACAGCTGATTTCTCTGATGAAATATGCTTCCTACAATAAAATTCCCTATATCCGTACAGGAACTAACGGATTTATGTTTATGGACCATGAAAATCCTGACTTTCTGGATAAAACCAAAGCCTTCGTTGAAGAGCTTGCAGAAACCAATGTAAGGAATCTTTGGATTAGCATCGATTCAATCGATGAAAAAACTCATGAGTCTATGAGGGGATTACCCGGTGTTATCAAGGGAATCGAAAAAGCTCTGCCTATTTTCCACGAATATGGCTTGTATCCTGCAGCCAATCTGGGGATTAATCGAAACACGGGAGGTCCCGGAAAAATTCCCATGACGCTTTCCGATGAATCCCTATTTTTTGACGCATTCAAAGAGTCTTTTTCAAATTTTTATGAATTTGTAATCAGTCTAGGATTTACCATGGTCAACGCTTGCTACCCTATGAGCATGGATGAAGACACTCTTGATACAAATATGAGTGCTGTTTATGGTGCGCATGCCACAGATAAAATTATCTCTTTTACCAAGAAAGAAAAAGTTCAGCTTTTCAAGGCACTTCTATCCACAATTCCGGATTATAGAGATAAAATCAAGATATTCACACCGTTATCATCTGTATATGCGTTGATTAAGCAATACGAGGGAGATGATTCTTTTGCAATGCCCTGCAGAGGTGGAATTGATTTTTTCTTTATCGACGCTAAGGATGGAAATACCTATCCTTGTGGTTACCGGGGAAATGAAAGCCTCGGAAAAATTTATGATTTAGATATTGAAAGCCTTCCGAACAAGCCTTTCTGTAAGGCCTGCGATTGGGAATGTTTTAGAGATCCTTCCGAAATGATTGGCTATCTTGTTGATAGCATGAAGCACCCTCTAGCTTCTTTAACTTCAAAAAACAAAGACAAGACCTATAAAAAGCTTTGGTTAGATGACTTAAAATATTACAAAAAATGTAATTACTTTGATGGACGTCAATAAAAAGGTGAGAAGAATGATACACTCAAACTTAGAAATCAATGACAATGCTTTCCTCTTCGATTTTTTTAAAATACTAAAAGACAAGACCATCGAAACAGTATTTCAGCCGATAATTTCTTTGCGAGATGGCGAAATATATGGTTACGAAGCCCTCAGCAGAGGCCCTCAAGGCGGGGAGCTCAGAAGTCCGGACGTTCTCTTTGAATATGCTTATAAAAATGATGCCACTTGGGAATTGGAGCTCATCTGTAGAACAAAAGCCATTGAGAATGCCAGTCGCCTCAAGATCAAAACAAAGCTATTTCTAAATGTGAGTCCACACATTATGCAGGATCAAAAATTTCAAAAGGGTTTTACAAAGGAATACATTGATAGTACCCTATTTGACTCCCAAAACATCATTTTTGAAATCACGGAAAAAGAAGCTGTCAAAAATATTCAAGATTTCACTAAAACCATTCAGAATTACAAAAATCAAAATTACATGATTGCCATAGATGATGCGGGAGCCGGATACTCAGGCTTGAATCTTATTTCCGATTTGCGTCCGCATTTTATTAAGCTTGACATGAATCTTATCAGAAACATTGATACGGATGTGACCAAGCAATCCTTGGTAAAGAGCATGCGCGAATTTGCCTCATTGACCAATACGTTTTTAATTGCCGAAGGAATAGAAACAAGAGATGAATTAATCAAAGTCATAGAAATAGGCGTTCATTATGGCCAAGGATATTTCATACAAAAGCCAAACGAAAGCATTTTTCCCATTGAGGAACAGGTAAAAGAGATTATTAAGGAAACAAATCGAAAGAAAAATCATTTCTACGGCATGAAGCTTTCTGATGTTTATATTAGCAACATTTCTAAATCTGTTAGGTCTATCTCTCCTCTCATGTTGGTCTCACAGGTGTATGAAATGATGAAAAAAGATATTTCTTGTCATGGCTTTTGTGTGACGGACAACGAAAAAGTAATGGGTGTCATCACTCGAAATGAGTTCTTCAAGAGAACCAGCGGTTTGTATGGGTATAATTTATATGGCAGCAAACCTGTTATCGACATCATGGAGGAAAATTTTCTTCAGGTCGATTATAAGGACACCGTCAATATCGTCGCAAAAAAAGCAATGCAAAGAAGTATTGATAAAATATACGACTTCATTACATTGACAAAAGACGGGCGATATTATGGCATTGTGACCGTAAAGGATTTACTCGAAAAAACTATCGAAATGGAGGTTTTCAATGCAAAGCATCTGAATCCTCTCTCCGAACTGCCCGGTAATGTGTTGATTGAAAAAGAAATAGAGGCCGTCATGAATCCCAATGAAAAGGCACATATTCTCTATTTTGACTTAGATAATTTCAAATCCTATAACGATGTTTATGGCTTTGAAAATGGAGATCGCGTCTTGAAATTTTTTACCAGAATTCTAAAAGATTACATTCCGGAGGATGAATTCATTGGACATATTGGTGGAGACGATTTTATCGCCATCATAAAAAAGAATCAAGGTGTACTAAAGGAATCTATGGAAAAGATGATTAATGAATTTGATAAGTCCATTATATATTTCTATAACCAAAATGACATTGATAAAGGTTTCATCATCGCAAAAAATCGTCATGGAATCGAGGAGAGCTTTCCTTTGTTAACAGTATCTATCGTAGGTGTCGACAGTTGCTCGTACCCATCATCTTATGCGCTTTCAGAAGACATTGGTCGATTAAAAAAAGAATGCAAGCAATGTGCCGGGAGCTGTTTCATCTATCGATAACGGAACTCAATCCAAGAGGCGTACATTTTATAATAAATTTTGAGGTCCTTCCTCATCTCTGTCAATTCAAAAAAGATATCTGAAAACACTTCCCAGAAAAGCACCCATCCACCCACAAATAAGCCCTGCGACAGGATTTGCATGTATCCTGCTGACAAAGGGATTGTTTCTGTGAAATTTGCCAATGACAAAAGCGCCGCGCCAATAACAAGGTAATAAATCATTCTTTTTTTGACACCCTGCATTTCTCTGTTTTTAATCCGAATCAAATACATGAAATAATTCTTCATGCTTTCAATCGACTTGGACTCCCGGTCCGAATTTCTTTCTGATCGAGGAACGCTGATACTGATAATGATTTCTGACTTTAAAGGAATCTCCTCATATGAGTTTTTGAGATAGGCCACTAAATCTTCATCAATATCGCGATTATAAAGCGGAGAAAAATCCCACTCATTGTAAATCTCACGGTATCCATCGAGCTGGACATCAATAAAGAAACACATCTTTTCTTGATGGTAGCGGTATAATTTTTTTGGATCTAATTTGATATTTTTAATCTTCATGTTTTTCTCACCTTTTTTTAAACATCATCAATATAAAATAGCACATCGAAGAAAAGAGAATGATTGTGGCCCCTGAAGGGACATTCAGATAATAAGATATCACTAGCCCGCCAATATTGTAAACCATGCCAATCCCGGAAGATAGGAGCATCATATGCTTTAAATCCTTTGTGATGAGCTTCGCCGTCGCAGGAGGAATGGTAAGCA
>JAFGVC010000070.1 GCA_016938195.1 Tissierellales bacterium
CAATATAAATCTATGAAATTTGACAAAAAAATTAGCCTATTTCAAGGCTTTTGGCGATTTGTTCTCTATTCAACTGTCAAACTCCCGAGAAGTTCTTTATTAATTATTATACAAAAAAACATTATTATATTTTTTTGAAAACGATTGCAAAATTATTTAATTATGCTATAATAATTGTACAACAAATACAGGGCATAAATTGTTCTGAAAAACTGCCAAGTAAGCGCGATAAGTTTCGTAACTAAAACACGATCCATGGTATGGAAGTGAAGTAAGTTTAAGAACAAATCAATATCTGAAAAGAGTCTAGTAAGACGATTTAATGCGTACTTGTTGGAGTAAGATTCCAGAAATGGAAGATTACGCACATTCTGTTTCAGGGTAGTCCCCGAAAGGAGAAACATGAAAGCAGAAGATTAGAAGCCGGTTCTCGTTAGAAATTATAAGGGAGCCGGTTTCGTTTTTTGAAATGATCTGAAATGCAATTTCTGGTTTATATTTCAAAAGTCGACCTTTTCCGCTTGTTTGAAAGCCGAAAAGGTCAACCGGATTTATCAGGTGAAGAAGTGTTGATACAGTGATTTAGCTTTGTAGCATTTCTTTGACTTGAGCGACGTCTTTATCGCCTCGTCCGGACAAATTAACAATGATTAAATTATCTTTATCAAGTTCTTTAGCCATCTTTATGACATGAGCGATGGCATGAGAGCTTTCTAACGCGGGAATAATCCCTTCAACCTCTGACAGCTCTAAAAATGCATTTAAGGCTTCAATATCGGTGACTGAAGTATACGAGCATCTACCGCTGTCTTTGTAATGGGAATGCTCCGGACCTACACCGGGATAATCTAGACCTGCTGCGATTGAGTGTACCGGCAATGGTTCACCGTTTTTATCCTGCAGTGTATAGCATTTGAAACCATGAATAATACCCGGAGATCCTAAGGTTAGGGAAGCTGCATGGTCAGGAGTATCTAGTCCCCTCCCTGCAGGCTCTACTCCGACCATTTTTACGCTCTGATCATCATAAAACGGATGAAAAAGCCCTATAGCATTGCTTCCGCCACCTACACACGCAACGATATAGTCCGGCAATCTGCCTTCCTGCTCAAGAATTTGTTCTTTGGCTTCAATGCCAATGATGCTTTGAAATTGACGAACCATGACCGGATAGGGGTGCGGACCGACGGCTGAACCTAAAAGGTAATAGGTGTTGTCTGCATTTTGAATAAAGTCAGTTAGTGCGGCATCAACAGCGTCCTTTAATGTACGCGTTCCTGAAGTGACCGGAATGACTTCTGCACCGAGAAGGCGCATTCTAAAAACATTCAATTCCTGTCTGTGAGTATCTACTTCCCCCATATAGATAATACATTGCATTCCAAACATGGCACAGACGGTTGCTGTGGCTACCCCATGCTGTCCTGCTCCGGTTTCTGCAATAATTCTCTTTTTCCCCATTCTTTTTGCTAGCAGCACTTGCCCTAACGTGTTGTTTATTTTATGTGCCCCAGTATGATTGAGGTCTTCACGTTTTAAATAGATTTTGGCGCCACCTATTTTTTTTGTTAATTTCTCAGCATAATACAGTGGATTGGGACGACCTGTATATTGCTTGTGATAGTACATCAATTCTTTAATAAAGTCAGGATCCTCGATGTTTTGATAAAAGCTTTCAGCTACCTCCTCCAACACTGATTGCAGTGCTTCCGGCACATAGGTGCCTCCAAATTGACCAAAAAATTCTGTTTTTTGCATGATTTTGTTCCTCCTTTTTTTTTAGCGGAGAGTCGAGGTCAGGACATTAAAAAATCCTCTATCCATAGAACACTATGGATAGAGGACGAATAAACGCGGTGCCACCTCTATTAATCTTATAAAAAGATTATCTCTTTTCAGATACGGGAATATTCCGATATCCTATCTCAGTAACGGGAGAATCCCGGGCCCACCTACTATGATTTCAGGAGCCGCTCATAAGTCCATTCAATTATTCTTAAACCATCGGATTTCCACCAACACCGATTCTCTATACGTTCTCTGAATAACTTACTACTCTTACTCAACGCTTTTAATTGATTAGTCAAATTATAATGAATAAGAGGACACATGTCAAGTTAAAATATTCTTGGAAAAAAATTAAATTTCATGACAAATTGCATTAATAATATTTAATATGACGGGTTAGGGGTTGTGTGATAAAATAATAGAGGTTATTAAAATAATTGTGATTGATGGAGGTAGTTGATCATGTACATTGAAAAAATCAAGGAAGATGCGAAGCAAATGCTTCAAGAATACTGGGTACAGGCTGTCATTGTTACTATAGTCGTTTGGCTTTTAACAGATGCCTTTACCCAACAAAGAGCAGCAGAAATATCAAAGCACGGCATGGAAGTCAAGGGAATGAACTTGGCTAATTTAATTAGTTTGATTTTATCGGGCCCGTTAGCTTTGGGAGTGGCAAAGTTTTATATGAATGTTGAAGCCGGATACACAGTAAGTGCAACTATTCTCGGAGAAGGGTTTTCCGACTTTAGAAGGACTTTTATTTTTCATTTGATTTCAACGCTATTCATTGTATTATGGGCAATACTTTTAGTTGTTCCCGGGATCATTGCTGCAATCAGGTATTCTATGGGATATTATATTATGGCAGAAAATCATGAGATTGAACCTATGGAAGCGTTGCGACAATCAAGTGCATTGATGGAAGGAAACAAGATGGATTTTTTTAGATTGGTGATGTCATTTTTTGGATGGTTCTTGTTGTCGATTGTCACAATGGGGATCGGGTTTTTGTATTTAGTTCCATACTTCCAAATGTCAAAATTAAATTTTTATAGAAGTATTCAATATGAACGCGAACAAATTCAGAAGGGATGAGGAGGATAAAGCTGTGAATTTTTTAGAAAAATATGGTGACTTGATTGTTAAGGTAGGGATAAATATTCAACCCGGACAGACGCTGGTGATTAGTTCGCCAATAGAAACGGCTGAATTTGCAAGAATGCTGAGTATTAGAGCGTATGAGGCAGGTGCCAGAGAAGTCGTTATGAGATGGATTGACGAGCAGTCGACAAAAATAAGATATGATTGGGCTGTTCATGAGGTGTTTGATGAGGTACCCGAATGGATTCAATCTTTTTTCAATCAATACGCAATGAAGGATGCCGCCTTTATCAGTATCTCTGCGTCAGATCCGGAACTGATGAAGCACGTTGATCCGAAGAGAATCAGTCGACAAAACAAAGCCATGAATCTTGCGCTTTCAACCTATCGAAGTAGAATGATGAGCAACAAGAATACATGGTGTGTCATTTCTGTGCCTACTGAAGCTTGGGCGAAAAAAGTTTTTCCGGAGGCCAATACAAAAGATGCCGTTGATCAATTGTGGGAAGCAATTTATAAAGCTGTGAGAGCTGATTGGAAGGATCCGATTGAAGCTTGGAAAGATCATCAGAAAAGCTTGAACTTGAGAACGGATTTTTTGAATAAAAACAAATTTAAAGCGCTAAAATATAATAATTCATTGGGTACGGACTTAAGTATTGATCTTCCGGATGGGCATATTTGGTTTGGAGGTGGGGATGAAGGTCCTCAAGGCCAGGTGTTCTTTGCAAACATGCCAACTGAGGAAGTATTCACAATGCCGAAAAAAGATGGTGCTAACGGCAAGCTATTTAGTTCATTGCCATTAAATTACAATGGTAACTTGATTGAAAATTTTTGGTTCGAATTTAAAGAAGGCGTTGTTGTTGATTTTGGTGCGTCCGCTGGAGCAGATGCATTGCAGGAGCTATTGAATACGGATGAAGGAGCAAAGAGATTGGGAGAGGTAGCGCTCGTGCCCTACGACTCTCCGATTTCTAACCAAAAAATTTTATTTTTCAATACTTTATTCGATGAAAATGCCTCATGCCATTTCGCGCTTGGAAAAGCCTATCCTACTTGCATTGAAGGTGGAGAATCGATGACACCTGAAGAACTGGATCAAGCCGGTGCAAATGATTCTTTGATTCATGTGGATTTTATGATCGGTACTGAGGATCTTCAAATTACAGGGATTAGACAAGACGGAAGCGAAGTTCCTGTTTTCTTGAATGGAAATTTTGCGATATAACAATAGCAATAGAGACTAAAGCTTAAATTTTTTAGCCAGTTCACCGGCTATAAACGGAATCAATGATAACGCGAG
>JAFGVC010000071.1 GCA_016938195.1 Tissierellales bacterium
CCCGCCTTAAAACATGACAAGCTTCCCTGCTCCGTCGCTAACTGTCTGTCCTGACAAAAGAGCTTAAATGTTGACAGACACGCTCCAAGTCGCGACTCAGCATGTCATTGTTTCTGCGGCTAGCTTTTGCTTTCGCCTTTCCAACTTTCCAACTGACCAACTTTAATTTTTCCAACTTTCCAACTGACCAACTTTCCACCTTTATTCTTTCCCGCCTTGAAAAACAGCTTCGATTGATATATACTATACAGAAGCCTGATATATCACGATCGATGTCCGGAAACAGGCAGGACATTGGATAAAAATCAGTACAAAGGAATTTAAAAGATGGGAGATGTGCATGGAGAATAAGAACAGCAATGAAAAAATCTATGAACTGGTGCTTGACCGTATATTGCAACTAGAATACAAGCCCGGAGAGGTCATTGAGGAAAAGAAAATTGCCGCGGAATTTAACATCAGTCGAACACCCGTTAGAGAATCACTTCTGAGATTATCTGAAAAGTCAATGATTAATATGATTCCAAGGATAGGCACCTACGTGACACAAATTGACATTAAGCAGGTTAAAAATGCTTATCAGGTCAAGAAAAAACTGGAAGCTTATGCGACTGAGCTCGCCTCGGAATTCATGCCGGAGGATTCTATTCAAAAGTTACTTAATTTGGCATCTGAAATGGAAACCTACGATGGTAGCAGTGATTATATGCGATATATAGCGGCGGACTATGAATTTTTTAAGATTATACGACAAAATTGCCGAAATGATTTGATGTATGATATGCTTGAAGAGCTTAGCAATATTATAGTAAGATTTTTGAGATACATCCAGTACGTGTGCGAAAATCCAAAGTGGCATGCTCAGTCTTTAAATTCAATTGCAACGTCAATCAAAAATAGAGATGCAGAGACAGCGGGTAAGGAAGTGGAGTATTTTGACTCGGTCTATGTAAAAAAACTATTTAACACCTATTTCGGATAAAGCAGGAGGAGAAAAATGGAATATAAAAAATTGGGAAAAACAGAGCTTAGTGTATCGGTCGTTGGACTTGGAGGTATTCCAATTCAAAGAATTAATGAAGAGGAAGCCTTTGAGATCATTAAAGAATGTAAAAGTCAAGGGATTAACTTCATTGACACAGCTAGGGGCTATACGGTGAGTGAGCATTACATCGGGCAAGCTTTGAAAAAGTTGGGAAGAGACAGCTTTTACATTGCAACCAAAGGTCGAGCTTTCACTTATGAGGCCATGAAAAATGAAATTGCAAAAAGTCTGGAAACCTTAGATATTGACTATATAGACCTTTATCAAGTCCATAATCCGTCAACTGAAGAAATGTTCGCAGAGGTAGTATCAGAAAACGGTGCATTAAAAGCACTTGAAGAGGCGAAAGCGGCAGGTCTTATCCGTCATATTGGCATTACAAGCCATAACCACAAGGTCATCACGAAAGCAATAGAGCATGGACATTTTGAGACGGTTCAATTTCCATTTAATCCTAAAGAAGACCAGGGAAGAGAAGCTTTAATTAAAGCAAAGGAAAACAACATAGGCGTTATTGCGATGAAACCTATAGCAGGGGGCGCTTTCTCATTACCTGCACTTTCAATAAAATTCATATTGAACCAAGATTTTATTACTGTAGCTATTCCGGGTATGGACAGCATCGAACAAGTCAAGGAAAATGCCGCTATTGGCAATCATCTGTCACCCTTGAGTCCCGAGGAAATACAATTGATTGATCAAGAAGTTGTAGCGCTTGGAGAGGATTTTTGTAGAAGGTGCGGTTATTGCTTACCGTGTCCACAACAAATTGATATCCCGGGCGTCATGGTTTTGGAAAACTATTACAAGCGATACAAGCTTTATGACTGGGCTGAAACCAGATACAATGCCATGACGGCCAAGGCCTCAAGCTGTATTGAATGTGGTATTTGTGAAACGAGATGTCCGTATCATATTCCAATCAGGAAAAAAATGAAAAGTATTAAAGAAACCTTTGGTGAATAATTTTAAGGGATACTCCTTGTCGAAACAATATTCACATCGGTACCTAATATACCGGAAATGATGATATCACCGGACTTGATTGGTGATGAGACAATCGTTTGATTGATAATTGACATCGCTTCTAAAACAAGCTCCTTTTTGAGGGGCTTGTCTGTTTTTACAGGCAATCTCGACAAATCAGCATGCTGTAAAATAACGGTAGAAGTTAAAGTTCTTTTCGGCGAAGTTAATTCAGAAACAGCGTATTCTCGCCCTTTTGGACATTTATTTCCGGTAACGGTTATTTCATCACCGACAGGCTTTACGGATAACGAGCAGCCAACCGGACATAGAATACAAATCATTTCATCCTTTGAAGATGAATACTGAGTTTTTTTGCTAGCTTTAAATGACATGGTGGCACTGTCTCGTATGAATAATCCCTGAAGATAACGACTGGCAGAGGTGCCGGCTTGCTGAGCCTCGAGAGTGACATGATCGACAATATCATGTACATGCAAAACATTGCCACAAGCAAAAACGCCTGGGACAGAAGTTTCCAAGTCAGCAGTGACGATAGGACCTCCGGTTTCCAAGTCAATCTGAACGCCGGCTAATTTACTCAATTCATTTTCAGGAACCAGACCCACCGAAAGCAATAACGTATCACAGGCATATTTTCTCTCAGTACCTTTTATAGGACGCAAATCACAGTCAACTTGGCTGAGCGTCACCTCTTCCACGCGGTCTTTCCCGGAAAGGTCTGTGATCGTATGGCTGAGCAGTAGAGGAATATCATAATCATGGAGACATTGGACGATATTTCTTGCAAGTCCGCCGGAATAAGGTAAAATTTCCGCCACGGCTATTACCTCGGCACCTTCAAGAAAAAGACGTCTAGCCATAATCAGACCAATATCGCCGGAGCCTAGTATCAGAATTTTTTTTCCGACATGATAGCCTTCAATATTAATATATCGCTGTGCTGTTCCGGCGGTCATAACGCCGGCAGGTCGTGAACCCGGCAGAGCGATAGAGCCCCTTGGTTTTTCACGACAACCCATTGCCAAAATAATCGACTTGGCATGAATCAACATTAACCCCTGAGTTTTATTGACAGCCTTTACCACCTTTTCACCTGTGATTTCATAGACCATGGTTTCTGTCAGAAAATGGATACCCGATGCAAGTAATTGTCGCATGAATCTTTCAGCATATTCAGGCCCTGTTAATTCTTCCTTGAAATATTCAAGACCAAATCCATTGTGAATACATTGTTGCAAAATACCACCTAAAGAAGGCTCCCGCTCAATGACTAGGATCGTTTCTACGCCGTTATTTTTTGCAGTGATAGCGGCAGAAAGTCCGGCTGGACCGCCACCAATGATGGCCAAATCAACTTTCATCAAGATTTCCACCTCCATGCGCCGAATTGGTACGTCCTTTTAAAATATAGGACTCGACGCCTTCTAATGTAACTTTTTCGCGTCGAATATCAAGCTCTCTAGATAGAATGCTGACGACCTGAGGACCGCAGAAGCCTCCTTGACAACGGCCTGAACCGGGTCTCACACGTCTTTTGACACCATTGACGGTGGTAGCGCCTACAGGACGGTGAATAGCATCAACAATTTCTCCTTCAGTAATCATTTCGCATCGGCAGATGATTTTGCCATAAAGAGGATTTTTCTTGATTAAAAGCTCTTTTTCACCATCGGATAAAGCACTGAAAATGAGTCGAGGTCTTCTGATGGGATTAAAGAGTGGATTTACAATTAAAGGTCCGTTCAACCGCTCTATTATGCCAACAATTTCCTCTGCGATGGCCGGAGCGGAGGAAAGGCCGGGTGATTTAATGCCGACAGCATTGATAAAATTAGGAATCTCAGAAGCCTCAACGATAAAATCACGGGTAGAAGGCTCAGCTCTTAATCCGGCATAATTTGTAATATTCATTTCATAGGGGATATGATGAAGTAGACTTTTAGCTTTATCGCGTAAAGTCATTAGACCTTCAGAGGTTGTTTTAGTATCGCTTTTTTGGCTCACTAAAGATGAAGTGGGTCCAATCAGCACATTGCCGTGTGTTGTCGGTGCAGCCAATACACCTTTTCCTTCCTTTGAAGGACAACCAAAAACAATCCTATTTGTAATGGAAGCGGCCGCTTTATCCAAAAGATAATATTCTCCTTTTTTGGGTGAAATATTAAAGCTGAGAGCAGAATTAACCATTCGGTACACGTGATCACCGTAGAGACCGGATGCATTAATAATCCATCGTGATTTGAGAGTGTGTCCCTGAACGCTCGTTATTTGAAACACATCATTAATCTTAGATATATTTGACACTTCATAATTCAACATCAGATTAACCCCATTCGTCACGGCGTTTTCTGCATAGGCAATCGCAGCCTCCCAGGGGTCAATGATAGCTGCAGTAGGGGCATATAAAGCTCCAATGACTTGGCGATTAAGATTGGGTACGAGCTCAAAAGCCTCCTGTTTCCCAATAATTTTTAAAGACTGGACCTTTGCACGGATGCCATTTTCTTTCAGTCTCTCTAAAGTCAATAGGTCCTCTTCACTTTTGGCAACAACAAGAGAACCAACCCGTTTGAAAGGGATAGATAGCTCTTGGCATACTTGGTCATAAAGCTGATTCCCACGGACATTATACAAAGACTTTTTCGTGCCAAACAAGGCATCATAGCCGGCATGTACGATGCCGCTGTTAGCCTTTGTGCCGCCACAAGCAACGTCATTTTCTTTTTCGAGAAGAGCAATTTTAAATTGGTATCGACTAAGCTCCCGTGCGGCCGAAGTGCCGATGATACCTGCACCTATAATCGCAATATCATACATTTTGATTTTCCCAACCCATCGATTTTTGAACAGCAAACTTCCACTTGTCATATTTTTCCTGACGTACGTTGTCCATCATTGCAGGCTCATATACCTTTGAAATTTTCCAGTTCTCAGAGATCTCCTCCTCGCCGGACCAAAATCCGACGGCTAAACCCGCAAGATAAGCAGCGCCAAGAGCAGTTGTCTCGCTGACAGTGGGAAGATAGACACTTTTGTTGAGAATATCTGATTGAAATTGCATTAAGAATTGATTTTTAGTGACACCACCGTCCACCTTGAGTACTGAAAGTGGCATATTGGCATCCTCAATCATGGCATCAATGACATCTCTAGTTTGATAAGCTATCGATTCAAGAGTGGCTCTTACAATATGACGTCTATTGGAACCTCGGCTTAAACCCAGAATGGCACCCCGTGCGTACATATCCCAATAAGGAGCGCCTAGACCGGCAAAAGCGGGCACAAAATAAACACCATGCGTATCCTCAACGCTCGCTGCCAATAAATCACTTTCTGATTCGTTTTCGATTAAATGAAGTTCATCCTTTAACCAGCCTACAGCTGCACCTGCCATGAAAACGGAGCCCTCTAAGGCGTAAACTATTTTATCTTGGATTCCCCATGCAATAGTGGTCAAAAGACCATTTTTAGAATCACATTTTTTATCTCCTGTATTCATCAATAAAAAACAGCCCGTCCCATATGTATTTTTAATGTCGCCTGCATTGAAGCAAGCCTGTCCAAACAAGGCCGACTGTTGATCTCCGGCTATTCCGGAAATAGGAATTTGAATTTCCCTAAAAATATTGAAATCAGTATAGCCATAAATATGCGAGGAAGGCTTAACCGATGGCATCATCACAAGAGGAATATTTAATTCCTTTAAAAGCTTATCATCCCAAGTGAGCTGATTGATATTGAACAACATAGTACGGGAAGCATTTGAGTAATCGGTGGCATGACATTTGCCTCCGGATAATTTCCAAAGCAACCATGTGTCTACCGTTCCAAATAACAATTCTCCATTTTCTGCTCTTGATTGGCCATTTGGGATATGATCTAAAATCCATCTTATTTTAGTAGCTGAAAAATAGGCGTCAATCAAAAGACCGGTCGTTTTTTTTACATAGTCTTCCAAGCCTCTCTTTTTTAGACAATCACATATTTCTGCCGTTCGGCGGCACTGCCAAACAATAGCATGATGAACCGGGCGGCCCGATTCCTTTTCCCACACGATGGTTGTTTCGCGTTGGTTGGTAATGCCAATAGAAGCAATTTCTTCCGGCTTGATATCAGAAGAGGACAAGACCTCATAAATGGTATTGAGCTGAGATTGCCATATTTGCTCAGGATCGTGTTCTACCCAACCTGAACGTGGATAAATCTGAGGAAATTTTTCTTGAGACATCCCAATGATTCTGCTTTTTTTATCAAAAACAATCGTTCTTGAGCTAGTTGTACCCTGGTCCAAGGCAAGGATATATTTTTTTTCCATAAATACCTCCCGATTTCTTAAACAATATTATATCATAATTCATAAAACAACAATTGATTTTTTGAAGTTCTCTAGATTCATTCAATCACTAAACGACCACATTGAGCTATTAAAAAATTATAAAATTGTGAAAAAAATTATTAATAAGACGATAAAGAATAATTGAAACACTGTAAAAAAAGCAAAAAATCCATTTTAATAAAATTATATACTCAAAAATTCAATTAAAATGAAATATATGTTGATTGTGAAATTGTTTTGAGCTATAATAATTTTATAATAATGAAAAAATAACAACCAGCGCATTTATTGATTTACGCATTTATTGGTTTTGGAAAGTGACCGTTCTTTCGGAAATATTTGTTGAGTTGTGGCTTTAATTATAACCGAAAATAGAGGGTCATTGTTATTTTGTTAAAAATAGTATAACCTTTGAAAGTAAAAGCTTAACACATGGGTTTTTGAAGCTGAAGAGTAAATTATAATATGAATGGAGGTATGCAATGAGTGGAAACAAGATAATTAGGAATTATGGCTATATAGGGGGGAAGGGTGATGATAACAAGAGATTCCATATCACAAAGAATCAATGGGTTTCAGGTTATACGATTGGAATAATGCTTTTGGATGTACATTATCCATTGCTACCCGGGAACGTTGTAAATGCATATACATATGATTTTCCTGTTAGGCATATGTGGGTACCCGGAGCAAATCAGGACAGGATGCACAGCGGGGACGATACGCTTTTGCCTGCACTAATAGAGTCTGCAAAGCAATTGGAAATCGAAGGGTGTAGGGCTATTTGCGGTGCATGCGGCTATTTCGGACATTTCCAAGAGCGCGTGGCTGAAGCGATGGATATACCGGTTTACCTATCCAGTCTTGTACAGGTCCCGTGGATAAAAACAGGACTAAAAAAGAGTCAAAAAATAGGCATACTATGTGCCGACGGACACAATTTGACAAATGAATTATTTGCAGCTTGCGGAGTTAACGACACAAGCATGATAGTTTCGAAATCTGCAGGACATTTGCCGGAGTTTTCTGCTTTAATGGAAAGGAGGGGACATTTCGATAACGAGATCTTGCGTCAAGAGCTTATTGATTTGGCAAAGGAAATGGTTGAAGAGAATCCGGATATAGGAGCCATTCTTTTGGAGTGTAGCGATATGCCTCCATACGCTGCGGCAATTCAGGCGGAACTCAATCTTCCCATATTTGACTTTATTACAATGATAAAATTTGTTCATAGTTCAGTTGCACAAAAGCCATACTATGGTTTTATGTAGAGAGGAGAAAAGCAAATGTTAAGACTGACAGATTACGAGCAGGAAATGCTTGATGGAAAATATGGTAAATTGAAGAAAAAAGCCATAGAAAATATAGTAAAATATGCTAACGTTCTAGGTGCAGAAGAACTTTGCGAAGTTACAAAGGCTCACGTGTTTGCAGGAGCGCATTCGTACCTTCATGCCGTAGAATCAGACGACATCGAAGAAGTAATCTCTGAAATGCAGTTTTGCTCGAAGGAAAAGATTTCTATGGAGAAAGTAGGGTGCTTCTGCCAAACCGATTGTGGTCCTATGGATCCAATCAAGTACAAATCAATGGGATGCACTGAGGCTGAAGGAATAAAAAACAAAGAATATCTTGATTACTATAGTAAATTTGGAATCATCAAGGTGGGTACATGTGTTCCCTATCTGACAGGTTTCATACCGCTAATGGGAGAACATTATGTTACGAGTGAATCCCATGCTGTTCTTATTATGAACTCGCTTTTTGGTGCATGCGGGAATGCTGACGGACTTGAGGCAGGGTATTGGTCAGCGATATGTTCAAGGATTCCAAAATGGGGCAATCACATAATGGAAAACAGGAAAGGCACACATCTTTTTAATGTGGACTGCAAAATAAAAACGAAAACGGATTGGGATTTGCTAGGATATACTATTGGAAGATTTCTCCCCACGCATTCGATTCCTGTGGTCCAAGGCGATCTCAATAGCATTGATATTATTTTTCTTAAGTATTTTTATGCCTCGATGGCCACGACAAGCGGACCTGAAATGTGTCATATAGTAGGGCACACTCCAGAGGCCAAAACGCTAGAGGAGGCTTTCGGAGGCAATGAACCGCTTGAAATTAAGACAATTACAAAGGCTGATCTCGATTGTTCAAGAAAGCTTATAAACGATCAGTCTGAGGGAAAAATCGATTATGTCAGTATAGGTTGTCCACATCTTAGTATAGAGGAAATGCAACAAGTTGCGAATTTCATGAAAGGCAAAAAAGTTGCCGACGGTGTAGTATTTCATGTTTGGACGGCTGCTTCAATAAAGGCTTTAGCGGATATGAATGGCTATACTCAGATAATTGAAGAATCGGGAGCTCTAGTGCTTACAAGCAGTTGCCCTCTAACAAGTGAAAAGAAACCTGAGAAAGCTTATAGATTGGCCTTCGACAGTTGTAAGCAAGCACATTATATCAAGTCAAGTACAGATGCTCCCGTACATTACGGTGAGATGGAAGTTTGCATGCAAGCTGCAATTGACGGTGAATGGAGGTTGATATAGATGGCTAATATAGTTTATAAAGGACGAGGAGCAATTCCCGGCGTAGCGGAGGGTATCGCATTGGTTAGTAGGGAAACCATTCAAGGATGGTCTGGCATTGACGAAAATACAGGAATGATAGTTGAAAAAGGGCACCCTTTCGAGGGGATGAGCATTTCGGGAAACATACTCATTCTTTCCGGAGGAAAGGGCTCTAATGGTTGGTCTTGCCACTTTCACGCGGCAAGCGTCAAGGGAATAGGGCCTTCAGGATTTATTTTTCCTAAGATGGATTCAAGGACAGGAGTAGCGGCGGTAGTAACCGGAGTTCCCACTATTACGGATCTCGAAGTAGATCCATTCACTGCAATTAAGACAGGTGACAGAATACGTATAGACGGAACCAATGGAACTGTTGAAATCTTAAGTGAATAGTCAAAAACGTAATAAAGTTTGATGCTTTTTTTCACTTTAACTAAAAATCCGTATGAAAATAAAATTTTCATACGGATTTTAATTAATCTATGGGGTTCAATTTAATAATACTATTTTAAAGTCTCTTCTGCTCTATAAAAGAACTTGCCGGGTGTTGGAACACCCAATATGAAACACAATTCTCATCCTTAGGATTATAATATTTATGTGGCGTATGGGCTGATATATAGATGGCATCACCTTCCTGAAGAAGATGTTCCACTTCATCAACAATTAAAACCATTTCTCCAGAAATAACTATTCCTATTTCGTCAAATGAATGCTGCCACATTGCATTATCGGCATAGCCTGCATTATTTGAAATCGTCATGCAGACTCCCCCAAGCTTACGTTCTCCTTGAGTAAGTGTTTCATAGCATACTTTTGCATCATTGTTATAAATTTTCTTTCTATCTGACTTTTTCACAACGAAATTCTCGTTTTGTGTCGATTCAAGGAGGTCCATCATATTAATCTCTAAAGCCAAGCATATCTGTTGCAATTGTTCAAGTGTCGGACTAGTCGATTGTCTCTCCAAATTACTCAAAAATCCAATTGAAAGTCCTGTTAACTTTGATAATTGCTTTAACGTCAGGCTCTTGCTTTTTCTTATCTTTTTGAGTCTGCTTCCTACAAGCATTCAATCACCATCTTCAATCTAAGTTTTTGAATTCCAATCTACTACCATCAATTTGATACGCCATATTATAACATAATTTAGTTCTTTGTCAAATAGTGTTGAAAATCTGAGATTCTGTTTAAAATAGGGGATATTTTTTACAAGAAAACGGACCGGTTTGGACAAATCCTGAGATAAAAAAATCAGCACGAATAACAGCAATTAGAGCGTTGAGCCTATAAGAAACAGCGAGAAAAAGATTGTACATCAAAAAAACAACA
>JAFGVC010000072.1 GCA_016938195.1 Tissierellales bacterium
CAGGGATGCTAGGTATGTTGGCTCCTCCGGTTAATGTGCCGGTGATGATTATTGGAGGAGGCGTGGACATGCCGTATTCAGGCTTTGCCCTTCCCTTACTTGCCCTTGCAGTGCCGTTAGCGATATTTTCCTCTTTATATTTAGGAAATAAATTTTTAAAAAATGTTGATAAGGAAAAATTGAGAAATGAAATGGAGAAAACAAATACCCATAAAACCAAAGTGTTTTTTCCTATTGTGGTGTTGGTGTTCTTGATGATTACAACTAAAATGTTTCCACAATGGATTCCTGATTTAGGACTTCCATTGATTTTCATCATAAGTGCCATAGCTGCTTTTTTAATCACAGAAGAAAAAAAAATCAAGGTGGTTTTAGAAGAGGCTTTAAGGGATGCATTGCCGGTGCTTGGTATTCTGGTAGGTGTGGGTATGTTTATTCAGGTTATGACATTGACAGGCGTCAGAGGTTATATTGTTGTTACCAGTTTAAGTATACCTGAAGTTTATCGATATATCGTGTTGGCATTATCCTTGCCTCTTTTCGGCGCAATTTCTTCTTATGGTGCCGCATCTGTTCTGGGGGTTCCATTTCTGTTAGCGTTTATTGCAAAGAACCAAATCATTACCGCATCTGCTATTTCCTTGATTGCCTCCTTGGGAGATATGATGCCACCGACAGCCTTGGCTGGTATATTTGCAGCGAAGGTGGTAGGCTTGAGTGAATACAAGCCGGTATTAATCAAAAGCATAGTGCCTGCATTGGCATTTATAGTCTATGGGATTATTTTCATTTATTTTGCTGATAAATTTGCAGCTATTCTATTATAGGAGTTGGAGATAATGACGTTAATATATCGATTAATCATACTGTTGCTAGTGACTGTTTTCATAAAAATGCTCTATTCAGAAAAAAACATACAAAATCAAATCAACATATCCTTAGTATTAATTCCATTGGTAATGAGATTACTAATGATAAAATAACAGGAGGCCGCGATGGGTAAACATAGAATTATTGCAATCATACTTACAGGCGTTATGACGCTTGTGATTATCTTTACAGGAAGAGAATTTAAAGATATGCACGCCGATATTCCAATATTTCCATCTGATGATTTAGCTGAAGTTAAAATGCTCAGTGATTATTTTGAAGGATTGAAGAATACGCCGGGAGACACGCAGGTATATGTCTTTGAAGGAGAAGAAGAGGGCGGAAGCGTCTTGATATTAGGAGGTACTCATCCCAATGAACCTTCATCCAATTTGACATCTATTTTATTCGTAGAAAATTTGAAGGTTGATAAGGGGAGAGTATTTGTCATAACAGAATCCAACAAGAGTGCCTTTACTCACAATGATCCACAGGAAGGTTCTCCTCATGGGTATTATATCGAAACAGCATCAGGACAAAGATTTTTCAAATATGGATCTCGAGCCACCAATCCAATTCACCAGTGGCCTGATCCGGATGTCTATGTACACGCTTCATCGGGACAGCAACTTTCTGGTAGCGAGACAAGAAACCTCAATAGAGCCTATCCGGGCCGAGAGGATGGAACATTAACTGAAAAAGTAGCTTATGGTATTACGAGTCTAATCAACAAAGAGCAAATCGATTTGACAATTGATTTGCATGAAGCCTCTCCTGAGTATCCGGTCATTAATGCAATGGTAGCACATGAAACATCGGCTGATATAGCTTCCTTTGCAATATTGGAAATGCAGTTCCAAAGCATTGAAATAGCGTTGGAGATGTCCCCAAAAAATTTGCATGGCCTTTCCCACAGAGAATTGGGGGATTTTACAGAGACCTATCCCTTGCTGATGGAAACGGCAAATCCTGCACAAGGCCGATTGAGAGGAGCGACATCAGCGGAGCTTATCGTGGAGGGCATAGATCCTATCTATGAAAAAGCGGGTAACGCAGGATTTTTGTTTGTAAAATTCGATGAGAATGGACATCCTTTGAATGAAAGAGTTGCAAGGCATACGACGGGTATCATCGAAATAGTGAAGGCTTTCAATTGCTTGAATAGTGGCAAGGAAATCATTATCGGAGGGATTCCAGGTTATGACGATATGCTTCAGCAGGGTATTGGAGCTTATCTCAGATGAAAACAAAGGGGATGATTCTATACCTAATATTAACATTATTGATCAGTGGATGTGTAATGAATGAAAATCAGAATTCGAACCATTCTAATCTTTATGAATATGAGATTTTTTCGATATTGAGAGAAGGTACTCCAGACGAGACAGAGGTCTATTATTATCGTAGCGGTCAATTGGGTCCTAAGATATTTATTATCGGGGGAACTCACGGTGATGAGATGGCAGGCTATTTAGCGGCAGAAGAACTTTTGAGTTTTTTTCCGCAAAACGGAGAAGTTATGATTATTCCTAAAGCCAATAAGCAGGCGGTGGAAATGAACTCAAGAAAATCAGAGAACAATATTGACCTCAATAGAAGTTATCCGGGTCGGCATGATGGCAATGAAATGGAAATATTATCCCATGAAATATTTAGTGTGATTGAAGCTTATTCTCCGGATGTTGTCATTGATTTACATGAATCTTTAGATTTTTACACAAATGGCAGGTTAGGCAATTCCATTATTTTAGGCATAGAAGGAGAGCATATGTTGAAGCTGCTGTCTCTATTGGAATATATAAACGAGGTGGAGACAGAGGAGATTGAATTTACTTTTTTTGGGAATCCGCCAACCCATAGTTTAAATGAAAGTGTATCTAATCTATTGAAGATTCCAGTTTATACGATTGAGACCTGCAGGGAAAATTCAATAGAAAAAAGAGTGAGGCAGCAGGTATTATTAGCCAAAAAAATCATAGAATTGTATGGAAAGGAGTAGATAGAAATAAGATAAATAAAAGTAATAAGAGAAAAAAACATCATAACAGATGCAGTATTATATAATGTTCAATAAACTAAATCTATGAGGAGGTAAATTATGAAAAGAAAAACCATGTTATTCTCAATTGTGATTCTTGTTATATCGATGATTCTGACACCGGCTTTTGCGTCTCAGACCTACACGGTACAATATGGAGATACACTGGGACGGATTGGTGATTATTTTGGTATTGATTACTTGAAAATTGCCGAGGATAATGATATTTCCAATGTCAATCTGATCTTTGTCGGTCAAAAGCTATTCATTGACACAGGGGAAAACGATTCACCGACGGATCAATATGACCAACCACACGAAAATGGCCAGGTAACAGTAGAAGAATATGTATTTGAGCTATCAGATCAGGATTTAGATTTGACTGTTCGAGATGCAACAGGGACCAATGGAGCCGTTTCAGCGGCTAATCCGGTTGCTTCAAAAATCGGATTGGAGATATTGAAGCAAGGGGGAAATGCCTTTGACGCATCTGTAGGCATGGCTTTTGCGATGAGCTTGTTAGAGCCGCATGCTTCAGGACTTGGCGGAGGCGGATTTGCTATCGTACATATTGAGGAAGATAATCAACAGCTGTTTTATGATTATGGTAATGCCGCACCAAAAGCTTTTACGCGAGAGCTTTACAGGAGACTACCTGATGATAATCCTCCAGCCGGAGTAGCAGCAATTGTTCCGGGAGCCGTGTCGGGCTGGTTGAAAATTCAAGAGGACCACGGGTTGCTAGAGCTAGAAGAAGTCTTAAGACCTGTCATCTATATGGCTGAAAATGGCTTTGAGATAACACCCGCATTATACGCCACTTGGTTTGATAGCTATGAGACCATTATTGCTCATGAAGAAACGGCAAAAGTGTTTACTGATGGTGGGTTGTCTTATTTTGAAGGTCAAACATTCAAAAATCAGGATTATGCCGATGTACTGCACAAAATCATCGCTGAAGGTGTAGAAGGTTTTTATGGCGGTGAGGTAGCTGAAAAAATTGTGAGCTCGGTTAGAGCAGAAGGCGGGGTAATGACGCTAGAAGACTTGGCAAATTACGAGGTTGAAGTCAGAGAGCCTGTCAACACAACCTATAGAGGACACAAAGTTGTTTCGGCAGCTCCTTCGAGCCGAGGTGGCGCAGCTATTATGGAGTCCTTGAATATGGCTGAATTGTATGATGTTGAAGCCATGGGACACAATACAAGCGAGACGCTGAATTTATGGGCTGAGATATTCAAGCTAGCGACGATTGATTCCTATAATTATCTTGGAGATATCGACAATTATCAAAAATATACAGACCCTTTAACTTCAAAGGAATATGCAAAAACGAGAGCAGCACTGATCGATTTAGATAATCCGGCGCTAATCGCTACCAAAGGTTATCCTGATGAGGAATCAGCTAGTACAACACATTTGGTCGCTACAGATCAATACGGCAATGCTGTATCAATGACCAATACTTTGGGACATTATTTTGGTTCAGGGATTACAGTGTCAGATTGCGGATTTCTTTTAAATGATCATGCTTACAATTTTTCTGAAACGGTATGGCCAATCAATTTTCCAAACGAAGGAAAACGAGCAAGAAGCACCATGTCACCTGTAATCGTGTTTGATGAAGACGGAGATTTCATGGCTGCAATAGGAACACCTGGCGGAGCTACGATTGTAGGAATTAATGCAATGCTAGTCAGCGGATTGATAGACTTTGGAATGGATATTCAAGATATAATCAATGCACCTCGTATTTATCAGGATTACGTAGGTTCTTTGGAAATGGAAGAGAGCTTTGATTTAAATACAATAGAAGAGCTTAAGGATATAGGTCATAAAGTATGGGTGCATGGCGTATATGGCGGTGCTCAGGGCATCGTTTATGACAAGTTAACGAATACTTTCCGAGCAGGAGCCGATTTTAGAAGAGATGGTAAGGCGTTAGCATATTAGTCAAAGGAGGATAAAATGAAACGATATATAGCTATAGTATTAATATTATGTATGATGCTATCAGGGACGACCTTTGCTTTTGCAGCTCCCAAGGATGTTTTGGGAACTGAATTTGAAGAAGCGGTCACGTCAATGGCAGCTTTAGGTATCATCGATGGTTTCCCTGATGGCACTTATAGGGCTAATGAGTCTGTGACCAGAGCGCAAATGAGTAAAATATTAATGATTGCAATGGGATACAAAGAGATTGCTGAGAATCTTCAGTCGCGATTTATGGATGTTCAAGGGCATTGGGCAGAATCCTATATTTCCTTGGCGGATGATTTGGGAATTATAAAGGGATATCCGGATGGCACCTTCAAGCCGGACAACAAGGTGTCATTCAATGAAGCTGTTACAATGTCGATGAGAGCCCTAGGATATGTTGATGAAGGGTTTAAAGGAAGCTGGCCGACAAATTATCTTCTCAAAGCTTATGATATCGAGTTGCTGGATGGAGTCAATATAGACGCTGGGTATGCAGATAGAGGAAATATTGCAAAATTGGTTTTCAATTCCTTATATAAAGAATACGTTGAATATGACAATAATGGCAGCTTTATCGTTAATAGTGCCGGAGATAAACTAATTCAAAGGTTAGTAGACACAGAAGAAATATTATTAGAATACGATGATGTCTTTGGAGAGGATAAACTAGATACGATTGTGGATTTAGATGATTATGTTTTTCAGAAAGTACTGGTTTACAAGAACAAAAATGATCAAATTATCTACGTTGAAAAATCCTTGTCAAATGTTTTGATGGGAAGAATCAACAGCACTTCAACAGATAGTAATGTTGAAATTGAGGTAGAGGGGAGTAACGAATATGAGGATATCCCACTGGATGAAAATGTCAGAATCATTTACAATGGATTTTATGATGGACTGGACAATCACCAAGGTATAGAAAGTGGTGGGGAAATTGATATCATCTGGCAAGATTATAATGACAATGGCAAAATAAATGATGGAGAAGTTGACGGTGTCATCGTAAGTAAATTAGACAATAAATTTGTGGTTACACAGGAATTTGACGATCGTACATTTGAAATTAAAGGAAGAAAGTCATATGCATTGTCAGCTTATGAGACGGTAATCATTCCGACCATTGAAGATGATAATGATAAAGAGGTAGTCGATGAAGAGAGCTTGATTATCACCGGAGATGCAAGCATTTTAGAAGATATTAAAGAAAAAGACGTGCTTTATGTCTATGCCTCAAGAGACGGTAAAAAAGTGAAGCTCTATGATGTCAGAGAGACGGTGACCGGTACGATTCAAGAGATTATCAAGGATGACAGAGTAATCATCAATGATGAAAGCATAAAATTAACGGATTATTTTAGACCCTATTACCAAAATTATGCTGATAGATGGGCGGTAGAGCCCGAATCGACACAGGACAAATTTCTTCCGGGTGCAGAGGTTGTGTTGATACTGGATAATGTAGGATATATATATTCTTATTATTTATTGCAGGAAGCAGATGGCGCAGAGGTGTTAGGTCTTGTGATAGCAACGAAGGATGGAAGCTTGACCGAAGATGATGAAGGATTTGTCGGGGATGAGTATAACGTAACCCTCCCTATACTTCAGTTACTAGGTGAGGACGGCGATATCCATACACTTGATGTCGAGCAAGAATCAGAATATGTCGTATTAGGGACACCTGTATATGACCCTATCGAAGGAACGACAGAGACGGCCTTAGAGATTGATTTGTCAAAAAAAGATATCATTGAATATAAATTAAGCGAAGAAGGTAAGATTCAATCTATAACTAAAGTAGACTTAGAGACAAATTTGTCAGACGCGGATGTCAATAAGAAAATAAATTCAATCGATGGAAAATATCTTTTCAATGAGGACACCATTATTTTCTCGGCGATTGGCAATGCGATCGATTGGGAAGTATTAGATGATGATAAAATACATGATGTTATTACAGGTATAGGCTTACTTGATGAAGATGGATTGGCACTGGATTTATTGAGAATTGATGAAGGGTTGTATGAGACCCCAGTTGGTGATGGTACTTTTGCGGTGATTCAGAGCATGTCTTTTGTATTAGGAGAGGATGACGAAGAAGTTGCAAAGGTTCGAGTCTATGATCGCGGGGTAACCAAGACCTATTACACGGATGCTGATAACAGTAGATTGTTTATCGATCTCGACAACGAATTCTTCGAGCTGGAGTTTAATGATGACAATGAAATTATCGGAAAAAAACAAGTGGAAGAAAGAAGTGACAATGTTGAGCATGTCTTTAAGTTATCTAGAATTAACAGCTTTTATGAGAATAAAAATTTGGTAAGTGTCAATAAGCTAGATGAAGCTTTCAATGAGTCGGAAAAGAATTTTAAACTTCTATCTGAAGACGTGGTCGTGTATAGACTGAATTATGAAGACGGTGTATTCCAAGAAATTACATTGGGAAGCACAGCAGATTTAAAAGAAGACAGAATTATAAAAGGATATGATTTGAATCCTGATGATGAAGAGATATTTGATACAGTATTTGTTGCGACAGATGAAGATATTACATTTGAGGATTTACCAAACTTCATGGTCTATGATATAGTATTTGAATATGGTAATGGGACTGAAGGGGATCCTTACATTATCAAAACAGCGGAGCAGCTACAAAGTGTATCCAAATATATGAGTGCTTATTTCATGTTAATGAGTGATGTCGATTTAGAGTCCGTTGAAGATTGGACGCCAATTGGAGCTTCTGACAACAGATTTGCGGGTTACTTTGATGGCAATGGATATACAATCAATAATCTTAGTGTGACAAGCGATTCAGATTATGTAGGACTTTTTGGGTGGATAGAGAATGCCACAGTCAAAGATGTCATGATGACAAACGTTAATCTGACCGGTGGAGAGTATTCCGGAGCTTTAGCCGGAAAAGCATCTAGCTCTGAAATTTCAAATTGCCATGTCCACGGCGTCGTTAATGGAGAAAAAAGAGTCGGCGGTCTAATGGGAGAGGCCTTTACTTCAACGATTGAGAACTCAAGTGCAGATGTTGAAGTAAACGGAACCTTAAGCAACAGTGAGAGACTGGGAGGTTTGATTGGAAACAGCAATAAATCTTCAATATCACAAAGCTTTGCGAAAGGTGATGTGACAGGTTCTGACACGGGTTCACCAAAAGTTGGTGGGTTGGTTGGATATGCCTATTCGACAGATGTCATTGAAAATAGTTATGCAACTGGAAATGTAGCCGGTTTTAAAGAGATAGGTGGTTTAGTAGGCTACTTATATACGAATGGTATCGTTACAAATAGTTATTCAATAGGCCAAGTGACCGGTAGCGATAGAGTCGGTGGATTAGTTGGATATGGTGTTTCTTCAACAACAGTAACAGATAGCTACTGGGATACTGATGCTTCCGGCACTACTGTGTCAAGTAAAGGTGAAGGAAAGACAACCTTGGAAATGCAGGACCCAACAACATTCAGCACGTGGAGTACAGCTATATGGCTATTACAAAGCGGGAGTTATCCATATTTGCAATGGGAAGACTAAATAATATTTCTGGTTTTAAAGAAGAGGAAAAGGAGATTAATATGAAAAGAATAGCATTAATATTGGCATTGCTGCTAGTCTTATCTTTAGGGGTAGGATGTAGCAATACCACACAACCAACAACGGTACCGGCTGAAGAGACAACTACAGCGGAATCAACATCCGAGGCGACGACAGCGACTCCTACTACAGAGCAAGCAACAACAGGAGCCACTGAACAACAGACAACGGAAGCGGCTACAGAAGCGGTAACAGAAACACAAGCATCCGGGAATCAGACAACCGCAGAAACATCCACGGAATCAACAACGACAACTGCTGGTCAGCAGACAACAAAAGCGACTGAGCAACAAACAACTACTGCTACAGAAGCTACAACTGAAGCACAAACTGATTCCGGCGACAATGTTTTCGCAGATGTGAATCCTAAATCACCAATCGTTGTGGTCTCTTACGGGCAAAGCTCTGATGGCGCAATGGTCAAAGCGTTGCTAGATAAAACAGGAATCACACATACCTATAAGCAAATTATCGAACCTTCTGAGCTCTCTGGATTTAACACAATTGTGATTGTTCCGGGTGCGAGTTCAAAGGGATTAGGAGCAGCCGGGATTAGTCCTGAAGAAGAGATTGAACGGGTAAATGAAGTCAATGCTAGCATTACCAGTTCGATGAAGGTTATTGTTGTTCACATTGGTGGCGAGAATAGAAGAGGAGATTTATCCGATGAAATGATTGATATAGCATTGGAGAAATCTGACGCAATTATTGTAGTCGAGTCAGGAGACTTGGACGGTAAATTCTCGAATTTTGCCAAACAAAACAATGTTCCAATTGACTCAGTGCCTACGATTAATGATACAGTCGGATCCTTTGAAAATTTGTTTGAATGATACGATAAAAGGATTAAGCTTATAAAAATTAAGTAGTATAAAATAAAATAGGAATCAATTCATACCAAGAACCTTCTTGCCTAAACCAAAAGTTTGCAAGAGGGTTCTTATTTATTACATTA
>JAFGVC010000073.1 GCA_016938195.1 Tissierellales bacterium
AACGTCCAGAATTTTAAGCGAAAGAGGGCGGATTGAAAAAGACGTTTATGATCAATTACAGCTTGGAGTAAATAGGATAAAGGATTACATTTTTTCTAAAAATTATATAGTTGAGAGTGCAATAAACAGTGCATCCAAAGCAGCCTATCTATCACTTTTAATAAAGCATGAGATTGCTGATGTTGAGAGGTTTGATCCTAAAATTGATTTAAGAGAGTTTGTGATTAAACATCCTGATTTCAAGAAATTTAAAACAATCATGAAATTTGATCCTGAAGCTTATTTTTATTGGTATAAAAGCATTGAGATACTTGATTAGTCCGGGGACGAGTCGAGGGGACGTTTTGATTGACTTGCATTTCGTCGGTGACTGTTGAGATATATTGAGGGAGATAAACAGTATGGAAAAAGAAAATAAACCCGTTCAAAAACAAATCGATACGGCTGAAAGTTATATAGCGATTCAACCTGTAGAGAGGCAAGCGGCATTGGAAAAATTACGTCAAGCGATTAAGATGAATTTGCCAGAGGGCTTTCAGGAGACGATTCAGTATGGAATGATTGGGTATTTAGTTCCGCATACGCTATATCCGAATGGATATCATGTGAATCCCAAAGAGCCCTTGCCATTTATTGCACTTGCAAATCAGAAAGGACATATCGCTTTGTATCATCTTGGCATTTATGCGGAACAATCACTTCTTGATTGGTTTATAAAATCATATGAAGCGTTGAGTATTGGTAAGCTTGATATGGGCAAAAGCTGTATCAGATTTAAGAAGATGGGCAATATTCCGTTTGATTTAGTAGGCCAGCTATGCTCAAAGATTACTGTTGAAGCATACATTGAGATGTATGAATCAAACAAGCCTAAGAAATGAGCCAGCTGACCTATTTTTAGATTAGTATAAACAGAAAGTAAATAAAATTAAAAAATGACCGAATGAGATTTAAAAAAATAACCGATTGCAAGGCTATTATCCTAAATTTTACTATATAATTTCCTTGCTAAGACTATTATACGAGGAGAGAGCTTATGAAAGAATATGTAATCATAGACAAAGAAAAATGCATTGGATGTGGGTTATGTGCTTCGGACTGTATTTCTAGACTGATTACCTTAGAAGAGGGAAAAGCTAGCATTAAAGATTTTACGAATTGCTTTAAGTGTGGACATTGCGGAGCCGTTTGTCCGGTTGAAGCGATAACCTTTGATGATTTTAACTATGTCATGGATGTAAAGGATCTCAGCGTTAAAGATTATGAAATAGAATCGGAGACGCTTATCAATTTTATTAAAATGAAAAGAAGCTGCAGGCAATATGAAAATAGAGCGGTAGAAAAAGTAAAGCTTGACACTATCATTGAAATAGGGAGAGTGTCACCAACGGGAGGAAACAGACAGCCTGTCAAATTTATTGTCATAGATCGTCCAGAAAAGATGGAAGAATTTAAAACGATGATCATGGAAGTTCTTCTGGAGGAAAGCCACAAGGTAGAAGGAAGATATAAAGGCGTGTTTGAAAACATGCTTAAGGACTATAAAAATATCGGTTATGATCGATTGTTTTATAATGCGCCGGCTATCATCATCGTATATGGCAACCCCAAGCAATCTGTCAGTATTGATGTAGACGGTGGGATAGCTGTAGCACAAATGACGCTTGCTGCCGAGACTTTGGGCTTGGGCTCCTGTTATTTAGGTTTTGTAAACTTAGCGGCAAGATATAGCGATAAAATATATAAATATCTCAACATTCCTGAGGGGGATAAAATAATTACTAATATTATCATTGGATATCCAAAGGTTCAATATTTTAGGACCGTTCCTAGAAAAAAAGCAGATGTAAAATATTTATGATTGATTTTGGTTATTAATATAATCAGAAATAAAATTCTTGAATAATTTTTCTGCGTTGGAAAAGTATCTGTATTCTTTATATATGAAATAAAGATTTCTTTCTATATTTAAATCGCTTATTTTTAAAGGCAATATATGACCATTTTTAATATCTTCTGAAATTAGAAATTTTGAGAATATTGAAACTCCAATTCCTTTTTTAACCATATTTTTTACTATTTCATCGTCTGAAGCGGTAATCTTAATATTGATATCTTTAGTTTTATATCCTAAATCTGAGAGGACGTCTAAAAAGGTATTTAGAGTAGCAGAGCCCTTTTCTCTTAAAATGAAATCATACTCTAACAGCTCGGAGACGCTTATAGGAATATCAATCGGCTTGTTTTTGAAAAGAGAAGGTGCTAATGCCACAACCAGCTCATCCTTGGCAAGACACAGGCTTTTTATATTTTTCTTTTTAATGGGAGATCCTGTGAATCCAAAATTTACGAGACCTTCATCAATGGCCTCATATACCTTTTTTGAATCTGTTTTAATGATTTTATATGTGATTTGAGGATTGGATTTGGAAAAATCATATATTAGATTATGCAAGAGATATTTTGCAGGCAAGGTGCTAGAATAAATAATGAGCTCCTCTTTTTTTGTGTTTTTTTTTGAATAGGTGTTTAATATTTCGCCCTCTAAATTTAGCATATTGATTGCATGCTTATAAAATTTTTTGCCTTCTTCGGTTGCAACTACTTCTTTACCTTCTCTTTTTATAAGCATTGTTCCTGTTTCCTGTTCAAGGATTTGTATCTGCTTGGTGACGGCAGGCTGAGAGATATAAAGCTTATCTGCTGCTTTTGAGAAGCTTTTTAGATTGATGACCTCTATAAATGTTCTTAAATAAGTGGTATTCATGTGGTTCCTCATATTGATGTGACATATAAATTCATTATATAAAACATACTAGATTAAATCAATTAAAGAATATTGAAGGCAATCTTGATAGGGTTTTGAACAGGAACTTGATATTCTATTAAGTTATGATGAACAGATGAATATAAAAAAAAATAATAAATAGAAAGAAAATTATTAATAGAAGTGTTGGTTTTGCAATGATATAACGAATGGCTTGAAAGTATGAAATAATTGTAACAAAACACAAAAGATGTAAAGCGGATTGACTACTATTGTTTATTGAAAAAAGATCATGCTAGCTATATTATGTTTAGTTGAAGTATATAAAACTGGAGGACATAATGAACAAGAAAAAAATAATGGCATTAGTAATGGCGGTCATGATGATAATATCCTTGACAGCGTGTAATTCTCAAAATTCTGCAACAACTGCTCAGACAGAAAGCACAAGTGCTCCTGAGTCTAAAGCGGAACAATCAGATATACAGAATGATGCGGGGTGGTACTCGGAGTACTATGATGCGGAAACAATGAAGGGTAAAACCTTGAATATGTATGGCGTTACGGATAGTGATCCTATATTAGCGGAGTTTACCAAAGATACAGGAATTGTCATTGCAAATCTAGTAATGAAAAATGGGGAAATACTTCAAAGACTGATTAACGAAAAGGAATCCGGGGTTGTTATTGCTGATTTGTGGTTTACTGGTGGCGCTGATACTTTTATAAGCGCATCACAGCAAGGCTTGCTGCATCCTTATAAATCTCCTGTTGGTAATGAGCTGGAAGATATTATGAAGGATAAGGATGGCTATTGGCATGGGACTTCGTTAACATTGGTTAACTGGGTAATAAACACAGAGCTTATAGAGAAAAACAATCTTATAATGCCTGAAGCTTGGGAAGATTTACTTCAAGATGGTCTGAAAGGAGAGGTTTCTATGTCAGACCCGGCTTCTTCTGGAACGGCATATAATACTGTAAGTGCAATATTGCAGGTTAGAGGAGAAGAAGCTGGGTGGGAATATCTAGACAAACTAATAGCTCAAGTTCCATTTTTTACTGCAAGAGGGAGTGATCCGGCCAATATGGTTATTAATGGAGAAGCGATTGTTGGCATAAACGCCAGCAATGGGGATAGAGAAATGGAAGAGAATAATGAACATATAAAATTGGTTTATCCTGCTGATGGAACCGGATGGTGGCCACAGCCAGTAGCTATAATAGAAGGTACTGAAAATCTTGATGAAGCTAAAGTGTTTGTGGATTGGATATTATCAAAAAGAGGGATGGAGGCCTATGCTAGAATTAGAAATGCTGCAGTGGCAAGAAAAGATGTTGAAATTCCTGAAGGAATAATCAATATTAATGATATTAATTTATTCCCTGTTGATTTTCAAGCAAACGCAGAGTCAAGAGATCAGATTCTTTTGGATTGGGCTGAGCATATTCAATAATAAAGGATAAAAAACACTTGTGAAACAAAAAAACAGTAAGCTCATTAAAATTTTATATGGCTTAATCATAGGGTTTTTGGTTTATTTCATTTTGTTGCCGGTAATGAGTGTGATTGTATATGGAATCAAATCAGAAAACAGCTTGTTTTTTTCTATGAAGGGTTTGGAGAGAAGTTTAGGATATCTAAAAAACAGTTTGATTGTATCTTTTTCTGTTACTGCAATTGCAACATGTACAGGAGTTATGCTTGCATTCACCTTAAATAGAATTAAATTTGTAGGGAGAGGACTATTGAAATTACTAGTCCTTCTTCCTTTTGTTAATCCGCCCTTTGTTGGAAGCATTTCCTATATTATGCTTTTTGGCAGGAGAGGATTGATTTCAAATAAACTCCTAGGCTTAAGCATAAGTCCTTATGGTCCTTGGGGTATTGTTGTTATACAGGTATTGGGACTCAGCTCTCTTGCTTACATACTTATAGCTAGTTCTATTAAAAAAACGGATACGACATTGGAAGCAGCGGCAAGAAATCTAGGAGCAAATGAAAATGACATACTACGCTCTATCACTATCCCCATGATGCTGCCGGAGATTTCAAGCACAGCTCTGCTGGTATTTTTAGCTTCAATGGCTGATTTCAGCACACCTCTGATTATTGGCGGTAATTTCCAGACCCTAGCTTCAGATTTATATATACAGATTACTGGGTTATTTGACATGAAGTCAGCGGCGGTATCGGGGCTCATTTTGCTTATTCCTTGTATTGCCGCATTTGTAATACAAAAATATCATTTGCAGAAAAAATCATATTTCACAGAAGAAACGTTATCTTCAAGCATTGAATACGAAGAGATTAATGCGTATACAAAATTTTTTCTTATTTCTTTTACGGCTATTTTCATTTCTTTTATTTTTATAAAATATTTTTTTATTATAGTTGGAGCATTCACAAAACAATGGGGATATAATTATACATTAACATTCAGTCATGTTAATGAATTAATAGGAAAACAGTATAAGCCCTTTATTAATTCAATTAAGCTTGCTTTTATAACAGCATCTCTGGGATCTTTTCTAGGTATGCTAATTGCATATTTGATTAGATTTAAAAAGCTTTTTTTGTCAAATTTTGTTGATTTTGCGGCGACATTGCCTGCAGCTGTTCCTGGCATACTTTTTGGCATAGGGTACCTTGTCGCTTTTAAATACCCGATTCTTGGTATAGGAAAATGGATATTTACTGATATTAAACCGTGGATTTTGCTGGGCACTGGATCGATTATATATTTAATAATGATTGCAAGATTTATCAATACAGGTCTAAGATCAGGTTATGCATTGCTTGAACATATAAATCCGGATATGGAAAAAGCTTCATATAATTTAGGCGCAGGAGAAATAGAGACTTTCTTTAGAATAATGGCGCCTCTTATGAAGGATGCATTTTTCGCTTCCTTTATTAGAGCCTTTACTTCTGGCATGATCACTTTAGGAGCTATTATATTTCTTCTTATGCCAAGTAATAAGGTTGCTGTACAACAGATATTTCAGGTTGTAAATGGAGGAAATATAGGTGCAGGAGCGGCCATATCTTTGACTTTATCTTTATTAACATTATTTTTACTGGGAGTGTTTTATACCTTGTTTAATATTGTGGAATACATGAAAGTTATAAAAAGAAACAAGGACAGGTTAAACATATGGAAATAAAAATTAGAAATATGGTTAAAAAATTTAACGGAGTCACGGCTATAAATGATATTTCTCTTGAGGTAATAGAAGGCGAAATGTTGGCTCTGTTAGGGTCTTCTGGTTGTGGCAAAACAACGCTTCTAAGGACTATTGCGGGACTTATTCATCAAGATTGCGGAGAGATATATTTTAATAACATGGAGGTTTCTGATTGGCCTGCTCAAAAGAGAAATGCGGCTATGGTTTTTCAAAACTACGCTTTGTTTCCACATATGAATGTTTCTGAAAATATAGCTTATGGCTTGAAAATAAGAAAGACAGAAAAAAAAGAAATAGAGAAGAAAGTGGCAGAGGTGCTAGAAAAGGTTAAATTGATCGGATTTGGAAAAAGAAAAATCCAGGAATTGAGTGGTGGGCAGAAACAAAGAGTTGCTTTAGCAAGATCGCTTGTAATCGAGCCGGATATATTGCTATTTGATGAACCTTTGAGCAATCTTGATGAAAAATTGCGGGTTTCAATGAGACAGGAGATAAGAAGAATACAAAAGGACACAAATATTACCTCTGTATATGTGACGCATGACCAAAGAGAAGCGCTTTCAATTGCAGACAGAATAGTTGTTATGGACAGTGGGAAAATATGTCAAATAGGAACTCCGGAGGAAATATATTATAGACCGGCAAATCTATTTACAGCGGATTTTATGGGACATCTAAATGTTTTCAGCTGTGGAATAATCGAAGAAAATGGTGAAAGATATTATGAATTATTCGGCAAGAAAATCCCTATAGAAAACAGAGGCAAAAGTATAAAAATATTGCTTAGACCTGAAGAAATAGATATTTCAAAAAATGGCGTAGATGCGTTGATTTTGGATATTGAACCCTTCGGATCGGTTTCGAGATATAAATTAAAATGTAAAAACGATATTATTTATGCTGATTTTATAAATAGAAGACGTGTCGGAAGCTTCAAAGTTAATGATTATATAAAGATTGATTTTGATGTCAGTGCAATACACGTGATTGAGGGAGAACTATGATAATTGATTTGCACTACCATACAAAAGAATATTCATCATGTAGTAATATTGATATGGAAGAAGGAATAAGGGTGGCTAAGGAAATAGGGCTTGATGGCATATGCCTTACTGAGCATGATATATTCGCCTCCCGAAAAAAGGCCAAGGTGCTACAGGAAAAGTATAATATATTGGTAGTAGTTGGAATAGAAATACTGACATTTGAAGGAGATATTGTTTGCTTTGGACTTGAAAAGGCTCCCGAAAGAATGATGCATGCTATTCATCTAGTGGAAATGGTAAATAGTGCAAATGGCGTAGCTATAGCAGCCCACCCATTCAGAAATAATAATAGAGGATTAGGTTACAATATAAGAAATATTTTAGATATTCATGCCATAGAATCCTTTAACGGCAATACGGATTTAGAGAATAATCTTAAAGCTGTTAAGTTAGCCCAGGAGCTTTCAATTCCTCAAACAGGCGGCAGTGATGCACACAGATTGGATAGAACAGGTATTTTCGCGACAAAATTTGAAAGAGCTATCAAGAATGAGAGAGAACTGATTGAAGAAATCAAGGCAGGCAGGATGAACCCCTGGTTCCTTAGCCGACGAGGACCTACTCAAAACACCGGAATGGACTTTTAGTCTAGAGCGATTGAAAAGATTTGTATAATATATATTTCAAAACCTTGAGACCGTATGGACAAGAGAGATATACTTAAGAGGGACGAATTGATTAAGTAAATAAAATTAAAAAATGACCGAGTGAGATTTAAAAAAATGACAAAATGAAAGTTGCTAAAACCACCGATTGATTATATAATAATTTTGAGGTGAAAAATAATGAACGATGGAAAGTATTTACCAAGGATTGTAGATGAAATTGTACATAAGCATTTAAGCTCATTTGGAGCCGTATGCATAGAGGGTGCTAAGTGGTGTGGGAAAACATGGACGGCAAACAACCATAGTAAGAGTAAAATCTACCTGGGAGATCCTGCGGGGAATTTTCAAAACAAGTCATTGGCACAAATAGATCCCAAATTAGTTCTAGAAGGAGATTCTCCAAGGTTAATAGATGAATGGCAAGAAGTACCTGAAATATGGGATGCAGTAAGATTTGAAGTCGATCAAAGAGGAAGGAAAGGTCAATTTATACTTACGGGTTCGGCTACCCCCGCCCAGAAAGGTATATTGCATAGTGGCGCAGGCAGAATATCAACTTTAAGAATGAGACCAATGTCACTGTATGAATCAAATGATTCATCGGGACAGGTTTCTCTGGAAGATATTTGTAATGAGCAATATAAAAATATAGTCATTAATCAACCAAGTTTAGATAAAATTATTGAATTAGTAATTAGAGGTGGCTGGCCAGGGAGTTTGGATTTGAAAGAGTCGGAATATACGCTTACAGCTAAGGAGTATTTAAATGCTATTATTAATCATGATATTTATCGGCTTGAAGGAATCAATAGGAATACTCGAAAAATGAATTTACTCCTAAAGTCTTTGGCAAGAAATGAAAGTACAGCAGCATCTATGAATACTTTAAAAAAAGATATTAAGGAAATGGACGAGGAAGACATAGACAATGATACTATTTCAGTGTATTTGACTTTATTTGAAAGAATGTTTTTGACTGAAAACCAAAAATCTTTTTCTTCCAATATCAGGTCATCAACGAGGATTAAGAAGTTGGATAAAAGGCATTTTGTTGACCCATCATTAGCCTGTGCATTGCTCAATGCATCAAGTGATATGCTTATTAAGGACTTAAATACTTTGGGGTTTTTATTCGAAGCTCTATGTGAAAGGGACTTAAGAATATATGCCGAGTCATTCAATGCAATTTTATTTCACTACCAAGATTATGATGGTGATGAAATCGACGCTGTCATTGAGTTGAATAATGGAGATTGGGTTGCAATAGAAATAAAACTTGGAAGCAATCAAATAGATGAGGCAGCAAATTCTTTGAAGAAAATAAGAAATAAGATACTAAAGGATGGGGGTAAACCACCTAAGGTTCTTTGCATAGTGTGCGGCATCTCTAAGGCAGCGTATTTAAGAGATGATGGAGTTTATGTAGTTCCAATCACAGCATTGAAAAATTAGAATAAACTTGACATTTTTTTTAAAACATGGAGGCGAAAATGTCTATGATAGATATTGGCATATTTTTGGACGAGAAAGAGATTATAAAAAAAATAGATCAATATAATTTTGATGAGAATGACAATAAGAAAATAGATTGGGAAAGGTACATTAATGGGCCTATTGACTTTTTGATGGCGGAATCTTATCCGAATTCAATTATTGAAGTTCAAGGGACATTTTTTTGTTATCAAAGGATATCAATTCATCACTCGGAAATGATATTTTTAAGTCAGGAAGCTTTTTTAAAACTTATGTATAAAAAGGTTTTTGATTATGTACCTGAGGGAGTTCAGATTTTTGATTGTAACGGTTATCTATTAGATTGCAATACTGCAAGTATGAAACTTGAAGAATACACGATTCAAGAAGCCAAAGGGAAGCATTTATTGGATTTGTATAATTTATCAGAAGAATATAGTACTACTCTTTCGGTTATCAGAACTAAGAAACCCGTATTGAATCGTTGTGACCGCTTTATAACGAAAAAAGGCAAGGAATTAATTACTATTAATTCAGGCTATCCGTTGAAAAGCAAGGATAAAATATTGGGTGTCGGAATATTCGAAAGTGACATTTCGCTCATCAACAATATGAAAAATAAATCGTTTAATCTGGAATCTTTTTTGAATAATAATCAATCTGTGACGGAGAATATTCGCTATAATTTTAATGACATCATCCATATTTCTGATTCAATGAAGGAAGCTATCAAAGCGGCCAAAAAATTGGCCATAACTAACGCTAATTTATTAATTTCAGGGGAGACAGGCACTGGAAAAGAAATGTTTGCGCAGAGCATCCATGCTTTTAGTACAAGACAAAGCTTCCCGTTTATTGATATTAATTGTAGTGCAATACCAAGCAATTTAATAGAGAGCGTCTTTTTCGGAACGGAAAAAGGTGCTTTTACAGGGAGTATCATGAAATCAGGATTATTTGAACTTGCCGATGGGGGCACATTATTTTTAGATGAAATAAATTCAATGGATTATGAAGCTCAGATTAAATTGTTAAGAGTTCTTCAAGAAAAAAAATATCAGAGAGTCGGGGGCAACAAATACTATCATTGTGATGTTAGAATTATAGCGGCTACAAACGAAAAAGTAAATCACTTAATCGACTCGGGCAGAATGAGAAAGGATTTTTACTATCGAGTAGCCGGAATGAAAATTGTCATTCCTCCCTTGAGAGAAAGAGTAGAGGATCTAATTCCTTTGACAAAATTTTTCGTTGAGAAAATCTGCAATAATTATGAACGTTTAAGCTTGAATTTATCACCAGATTTGTTGAATTTCTTCCAACAATATCAGTGGCCCGGCAATGTGAGGGAGCTTGAAAATATCTTGGAATATATGATTAACTTTACCGATTTGAGCTCGACCGAACTTTCTCTAGATTCTCTTCCTGAATATTTGCTAGATACAGCTGTGACATTTCAGCATTCCACACGGATTGAACAATTAAGCTCATCAAAGAATCCTGAAAGTCTAAAAGAAAACATGATACGTCATGAACGAGAATATGTTCTAGCGGCTTTAGAGAGGAACCATTGGAAGATTGCTCAAACCGCAAAAGAACTACATATAAGTAGACAAAACCTGCAATATAGAATGAAGAAACATAAAATATAGGAGCAAATTTTTTTTGCCCGAGCCAATTTTTTTTGCTTTCCAAATAATAGAGTTTATCAATCTTTTAAGATAAGACTTGATTTGAAGGCAAATTTTTTTTGCGCCTTTGTTTTTAGATGTATTTAAGAATGTAGGTATTTCAAGCTTTTTAGCAATTTTAATTTTTGGCATAGTATTTGCAAATTAATAAAAGCAAATATTAATATGGAGGTACAAAATGTCAAATGCTATCAAGAAAGAATCTAATTTGCCTAATTCAAAAAAACAGTCTTTAAGAAAAGGTGTTTTTTGGCCATCTGCAATCGTGGTAGGCGGAGCCGCTTTGCTTGGAATCATTAATAATCAATTATTAACAAAAGTTGCAATGGATACATTTCTGTTTTCTTTGAGAACTTTTGGATGGCTTTATCAAATAATTTCTGTTGTTGCTTTGATAGTCGTCGGTATTGTTACTTTCTCAAAAATTGGGAACGTTAGATTTGGCGGGGAGAATGCTAAGCCTAAATATTCATTTTTTACATGGTTTGCTATGGCATTAACCGGAGGTATAGCAACGGGTGTTGTCACATACGGCGTCAATGAGCCTATTATTTATCTGGGAAATATTTATGGAGAACTCTCAAATACAGGTGTTACACCTGAAACAACGATGGCTGCCATTTATTCTTTAGGGAGATGCTTCTATAATTGGACCTTTGTGCCTTATGCGATGTATTCTTTCTGTGGCCTTGTTATTGCTTACATGTATTTTAATAAAAACAGATCGTTATCGATAAGTGATTCACTGGTTCCGTTATTTGGCGAAAAAGTTACAAAAGGAGTATGGGCTGATTTGATTGATACATTATCTCTTCTCGCTATTGCTCTGGGATTGTCATCTTCTCTGGGAGCCGGATTGGCTTTAGTCGGAAGTGGTTTTCAGACAGCTTACGGTATAAGCCAAGGTCCTGTGTTATGGCTGATTTTAACTCTTGTGATAGCAGGTACCTTTATGGCTTCTGCAATTGCAGGAATTGATAAAGGAATCAAGAAATTGTCGGACTTCAATGCTAAAGTTTATTACATATTGTTGATTATTGTTATTATTTCAGGTCCAACTTTATATATTATTCGCATGACAACCGCAGGAATGGCATTTTGGCTTCAAAATTTCTGGATTTGGGCACTTGACCCAATTGATATTGGGGGAGAGGCACTCGTCATGTGGTGGACTTTATATGACTGGGCTATCTGGATTGCATATGCGCCATTAATGGGGATATTTTTAGCGATTATCTCATATGGGCGAACAATTAGACAATTTATGGTTATTAACTGGATTTTACCTTCTGTGTTTAGTATCATATGGTTTGGTGTTTTTGGTGCCACTGCTATTTACTGGCAACAAAATGGCATTGTAGATTTGATTAGTGTTATTAATGAAGGTGGAGCTGTTTCGGGATTATGGGCCTTTTTACAAAATATGCCTTTTGGGGTAGTGTTTGTGCCTGTCTTAATGATTACATTAGTGCTTTCTTTTTCCACTGCAGCCGATTCTATGACAAGAACGATTGCTACACTTTGCACCAATAATGTCTCATATGATGAAGAACCTCCTATGGCACAAAAGGTGTTTTGGGGAATTTCTATTGCGGCAATAGCTTTCTTTATGGTTGCCTATGCAGGAGGTGCTCAAGGCGTAGATGGTGTAAAATATCTTGCAGCGGCAGGCGGAACTACCGTATTGTTTATCTTTGTCCTTCAAGTTATTTCTGGAATTAAAATGTTCTTTTTTGACGAAATCGTTAAATAATTTGGTAAGGGAGATTTTAGTGAATAATAATATTGACATAAATGAAAATAAAGGTCATTTTGATTTTGATGATGCCTCAAGAATAGAATGTGTGGAGATGGGTAAACGATTAACGATTTCTGATTTAACGGCCATCTCTAGATACAATGCAAAAGTTTCTTTTTCTGAATCATATGTTGAGAGGGTGAAAAAAGCCAGAAATCTAGTCGTTAAATGGATCGATGAAGGTCGAGTTATGTATGGAATTACAACAGGTTTTGGTGTTTTATGCAATCAATTAATCTCAAAAGAAGAAACAGAAACATTACAAAAAAACATTGTTTTATCTCACTCAACATCAGTCGGAAGTCCAATGCCGATTGAAGCGGTTAGAGCCATAATGGTGATGATGTTATCTAATATGGGTCAAGGGTATAGTGGCGTAAGTGTTGAGCTATTGGAAAGACTCAAAGATATGCTAAATCTTCGAATTACGCCTTACGTTCCGATGGAAGGATCAGTAGGTTATCTGAGTGTTGAAGCTCATATTGGTCTTGCACTGATTGGGTTAGGTAAAGTATATTATGAGGATCAGCTTCAATCGACTGAGGCGATTTATCAAAGCTTGAATATTTCTCCTTATATATTAAAAGCTAAGGAAGGATTATCCTTGACTTCAGGTACCACCAGTCCAACAGCGTTAGCAGCATTAGCCATGTATGATTTAAGTAAGGCTGTCATGATTGCAGATGTGATTGGTGCTATGAGTCTTGAAGTGACAAAAGGTACTCTTAAAGCATTTGATGAACGATTAATGCGCGCAAGACCTTATCAGGAGCAGACGGAGACGGCTGACAACGTGAGATATATCCTAAAGGATTCAGAAATTGCAAAAGAACATATCAATTACAGATTACAAGATGCACTATCCATTAGAGCAATACCGCAATTGCATGGTGCCGTGAAAAGAACTCTAAATGATGCTATTAAAACAATACAGGAAGAGATGAACTTCACAGGAGATAATCCAATTATATGGCCGGAAGGCGACGATGGTTTAGCGCTTTCAGGATGTCATTGCGATGCGAGTTATGTTGGTTTAGCGATGGATGCTAGTTGTATAGCAGCAACAGTATTAGCAAAAATGTCAGAACGAAGAAACTTTCGTATGATTAGTGGGCAATTTTCAGAAATGCCATGGTTTTTAATCAGCAATCCAGGTCTTAATTCGGGGTTGATGATACCTCAATATACTCAGGCAGCGCTGCTTAATGATATGAAGATGTTATCAACTCCTGCGACAATAGACAACATTCCTACTTGCGGCGGTCAGGAAGACTATATCAGTATGGGGTATAATGCGTCCAAAAAAGCATATCAGATTGTAGAAAAGCTAGAGTATATATTAGCAATAGAGCTTTTGTCAGCTTATCAAGCATATCAATTCCAGAGTCCGAATTTACATCCGGGTACGATATCACAAAGTGTTATAAACCTGATTGGTGAAAAAGTCCCGTTTTTATCAGAAGACGAGCAGTTATCTCCGCACATCGAGTTTATTAAAAATCTGATCCACTCCGGAGATATGTTGCGGGTTATTCAATAAGGTTTGTTTAGGAGACAAGTATGAAATTAATTTTAGATACAAGAAAGATTTTTTTAAAACCTCCTAAGAGTCTCTTGGAGAGAATTGTTTTGTTCGTTACTTTGGTGATGACTTTTATGATTTTTTTTGCACCGCTTCAATTTTCTAGTATGCCTCCTGTCGAGGCAGTGGCTATATCGATGCTTCCTGCAATCAGTATTTCTTGGGGATGGATTGTGCTACTTCGATTTCTATTTAGAAGATCAGAATTTATTAAAAGTATAAATGAATAATTGATGTCTATCTCACAAGATAAAATACGGGTAATTTAAATTGCCCGTATTTTCTTGAGTTAGGTACAGGTACAAAAGGGACGGTTCTTTTTGTTTTTTGTTCTTTGCATTATAAGTTTTTATATAACTTGCAAGTCAATCTTGATAAACCGTGATTCCGTTTGCAATCACTCTTCTCAAGGTTAATTCTTTACCTAGTATGATGATATCAGCGTCATATCCTTTTGCAACATGACCTTTAGAATGAGATAGTCCTATATTATTAGCCACATTTGAAGTTAATAGGCTAACTGCTTCCGGCAAGGTAAGAATTTTGCTTGTGACCGCATCGGATAGTGTTTTAAGCAACGTTTCCTGACTGCTAATCCCCATGGAAATGATAACACCTTCAGCATCAAATTTTGGCATACTACCATTGCCATCAGAGCTTAGTGTCAATTTTGACAATAACTCCTTAGGACATAATGATAAAGCCTCCAATGTCGAAAAATGTTTGGCAGAATTATCTGAATCTGCAGTCAAATCAATCGTTCCACCCATTCTAGCGAAACGTAAGGCCTCATCAAATAATTCCTTTGACCTTGTAACATGCGTTGGTGAAAATTGTCTGATCGGCAAATCAGACATATCAAGCGCCTCAAATATTGGATCTAAGCCTGATTTTCCTTGACCTACGTGAATATGCACAATACCTGGTTTTCCAGACAACAAGCCTGAAACTCTTGATCTCGTAGCTAATTTAACGAGATCCATAGCTGTTGGATTTGAAGATCGGTGATCAGACATCGCCACCTTAACACCAATAACTTTATCAATAAATGCAATATCTTTTCCGAAATCATCCGTCAAAGAAATTGAAGGAATCGCATAAGAGCCTGTATGGATACGGGTGCTCACTCCTTCAATTTCTAGAGCATAAGCCTTCGCTAAAAGATCGGGAATGCTTCGAGAAACACCATCCGTACCAAGAACACCCACTACTGTTGTAACGCCTGAACTTATAATGTCATCAACATTTATTTCATGGGTTCGGCTAGTAAATCCATTTTCGCCGCCACCACCTATAATATGTACATGTTGATCAATCAAACCTGGCATGACATAATCACCTTTAGCGTCGTAAATATCAGCGAATTTAGCTATCTCTTGGCTATCAATACAATCCTCAATGGCAATAATCATGCCCGCCGCAATTAAAATATCCTTTTTGCCCAATGGCTTAGGATTAATCAATTCTCCGTTTTTTATCAGTAACATTTTATTTTGTGAACTCACTGAATATGCTCCTTATTTTCATGATTAGCTTCATCAATTTTTGCAATTCCAAAGCCAGTGAAACCATATATGATTGCCGTGATAAATCCAGTATAACAAAGAATAGCCCAAGGTGCATATTCAAGTACCGGAACACCAAGTGTACTTGACATATAAACGCCTGCCATAGACCAAGGTACTAGAGGAACAACAACCGTGCCTGAATCCTCCAACGTTCTCGAAAGATTTTTAGGATGCAGTTTCATTTTTTTGTATGATTCTGCGAATAATTCTCCAGGTACAATAATTGAAAGATATGAGCTTCCTGTCACCACTGCCATTGTAATGCAAGCTATAACTGTTGACAAGATCAAAGTACCTGTTGAATTGATTTTCTTTTGCATTTTTTCCAATAGAACTTCTAAAAGACCTGCCTTGCTGACAATACCAGCAAATGCAAACGCACAGTAAGCAATCAGTAAAGTACCCATCATCGACATAATGCCACCTCGATTAACAAGACGAGTTACTTCCCATATAACCGCTGAAGGATCAAATCCTTCTACTTGGGCCATTGAAACATTAAAGCCACTTACCATGGTTGTAAATACGTTATTAATAGAAAATCCCTGATATATGATGGCAATCAGTCCTGCAACCCCTGATGATAACAACATAATTGGTACTGTCGGTTTTTTAGCAACTGACCCATAAAGCACGATTATGACCGGAATAATAAGTAATATATGCCAATTATAGATTGTATCCAAAGTTCCTAACATAATCCCAATTTTTTCAGGATTAGCTACATTACTAACGCTATTTTTTCCTAAAACACCATAAACGACTAGAGAAATAATAAATGCCGGAACAGTTGTATAAAGCATATGTCTGATATGCTCGTAAAGTTCACTCCCCGCTGCAATTGGTGCTAAATTGGTTGTGTCTGAAAGTGGAGAAAGTTTATCTCCAAAGTAAGAACCTGCAACAATAGCACCTGCTGTCATTGGAAGTGAAACACCAAGTCCAGTTGCAATCCCTATCATAGCAACGCCAACAGTACCTACCGACCCCCATGATGTTCCGGTAAAAGTTGATACAAGTGCTGTGACCATAAATGCTGTTAAAACAATATACGAGGGATTAATTAGTTGTATACCATAAAAAATCATCATTGGTATCGTACCTGCAGCCATCCACGTACCAATTAATAATCCAACTGTAAGTAAAATCAACGATGCAGGCATAGCTTTTGCAATTTTTTCTACAATTCCTTCCTGCATTTCTTCCCATGTGCATCCAACACGAAGAGCAATTATTGCAGCTAAGACAGAAGCTAAGATAAGCAATGGTTCTGCTTTTAATTGCAAATAACCATAACCCACCCCCAACAAAATCAGCATTGACACGATTGGAAATAACGCTTCCCCAAAAGTTGCTTTTCTTTTCATTATTTTCCTCCTAGAATATAGTTTGTCGACGTCGCAAGAATTAATATTGCAATTGTCATGCCAATCCAGAAAGAATAATTAAAAT
>JAFGVC010000074.1 GCA_016938195.1 Tissierellales bacterium
ATTCTACCTTTTTCTGTGACCGAAGTGCCTTGACGTCCTACTTTCGACTCAACAAGCCCCATTTGATTAAGCTCGTCCAATAATCGTCGAATCAAACCTACTGACAAATCAAATCCTCTTTCACTAGCTAAATACTTCAAACGATTGCGGCCTACTGGACCATATTCAGAAATAAGCGTTAAAATTAAAAATGTTCTTTCACCCATCAAATTTTCGACAAGACCTATATTGTGGAAATGCGTTTCAAACTGAAGCGGAAGAGCATCAGCGGATAATTTAGCCCCTGATTCCCATATATTGACCAGATAATCTGTCACGTTGATTAATTCCCGGATATTTCCAGGCCAGTTGTAATTTAAAATCATATCAATCGCGTTATTATCTAATATTTCATGAATATCAATAATGTCACTGTTAGACATGCGATTAAGAAACCGATTAAACAAATACATCAAATCCTCTCTTCTATCTCGAAGCGGAATCGTCTTTAGGGGTAAAACATTCAATCTATAATAAAGATCTTCTCTAAAACGCCCTTCATGGACTTCTTTAAACAAATTCTTGTTTGTTGCGGCGATTATTCTTACATCTATAGGAATCTGTTTTCTGCCACCCACTCTACGGATTTGTTTTTCTTGTAATACGCGAAGCAACCTTACTTGAAACTCCATAGAAGCGTCTCCTATTTCGTCCAGAAAAAGCGTGCCACCATGCGCCTCTTCAAAAAGGCCCTTATTTCCTCCTTTTTTTGCTCCTGTAAAAGCACCTTCTTCATACCCAAACAATTCACTTTCTAATAGCGACATAGGTAGTGCTGCAAAGTTAACCGGTACGAAAGGACCCTTTGATCGGCTAGATGCATTATGAATAGCCTGAGCTAATAACTCCTTACCCGTTCCGCTTTCTCCCTGAATCAAAATGGTTGAATCAGATACCGCTAGACGTCTTGACAACTGTACCATTTGTTGTGCTTTTGGAGACACGGTGTAAAAATCAGAATAGGTATATCTCGCGATGTGCTCAGTTCTTCTAGCCTGTCTTCGGATTTCAATTTCAAGATTTTCTATCTCTTTACGATCTTCAAGTATATACACATAGCCTGGTGCACCATCAAGATGATTGATTTTCTTTTGTCTTACCAAAACATCCGTACCGAAAATATTTGTCAACAGCTCCTTCTCACCCAACATTTCTAAATGAACTCCTGGAATTAGACCGTTTAAATCGACTTGATTATCTTTAGAAATTATCATCTTTGTCAGATTTATAAAAGAACGATTAGCGCTTATAATTTTATTATTATGATCCGTTAACACAATTCCACTCATTGCACAATCGGAAATCGTTTGGACTGTATCTTTCATAAATATCGCTTCACGCGCCGAAGCGTCAATTTTTTGAAGCAATTTAACAATATCACTGACATATTGCGATGAAATCGTTTCTCGCAAATTTTCCATTAAGCCAAGTCTTCGAGCAACCTCTATTAAAGTTGTAATATCAATTTGGCGAGTACCGATATCAATAACTTTTGATATTCCTTTAGGGACCAAATAACCTTCTCCAGGTGTTACCGCAATGTCTAAAGCAGGAAAATCCTTTATACCTGGATAATAAGGATGATATTTAACATGATCAATTCCTAGAGCAATCAATTGCTTAATTGCACTATTTGCTGTATCAATATGATCATTGACTAACAATACATTTGTACCTGCTCGCAAAGATATCAATTCTTGAATATATTGATGGTTAATTACCCGTTCTGCAATCACATAATCCATGCCCTCTTGAATTTTTGCTAAGGCCCTATTTCTGATAACTAGTTCACCCGAAGCAACCCCCAACACAGATGAAGCTTCAAAATCAAGCTCATCACTTTCAGAATAATATTTTACTTCGGTGTAGTTCCCAAATAGTTGCTGAAAATATTTTGCGATGCTCTTACCCGTTGATGCCCCAATACTAAGAATAACAATCTTTTTCATATTACACTCCAATAGTATGCTTTTTTTACCTTCGCTTCAAACTTAAATATTAAAAAGAAATATATTTTTTCTATGCTAATTTCTTTTAATTTAGTATAATGCAAATAACTGTGAAATAAAACGTATATTTTCTGACTCAGCCGTGCCTGTTATATAACATATAACTTATCGTAGAAGTCGAGGGGACGATTTGATTGACTGATATCCTATGAATCCCAAAGAGCCCTTGCCGTTTGCACTTGCAAATCAGAAAGGCTATCTAGACATAACTTAACAATGGAGGAAATATGACGATTTATAAACGATACGCTTTACCCATGACACTTATGATGTTCCTTGCGATGCTGCTCATCGGATGCCGGGGAACTAGTAATCCAATCGAAAAAACAAATAATGACACATCGTTGATGAGCGACACAATGATTACGGAGGATCTGTTAAACAAAGAAGGGATGACGGTCGCAGATCGATATTTGACGCCTCAGGGCTACACAAGGATAGAGATAGAAGAGGATAGCTTTGGTGCGTTTTTAAGGCGATAGACTCTCAAACCTTATGGTGAAAAGGCCTTATATTATAACGGCAATGAAAACGAGGCAGGCAGCATCAATTGCTATTTTAATGGGAGGATTGTTAAAAAAGTGCTTTTGCCAGATTGAAGAGGGTCCCCAGTCCTATAAAAAAAACGGATGAAAGAACGATAAATCCTATAACCTTCGCATAGGAGCCCATGCCTTCTGGATAGTGGCCTTGAGGGTTTAGGAACCAATAGGGGTAATAGTCTGCGAAGTGCCCATAAATCAGCCAAATAACAGTGTAAAGAAGAGGATAAGAAATCCAAAAGGCTATCTGTTCAAGGTTAATTAATTTTTGTGCGGGTTCTATCGGCACGATTAGGGATAGAAGGACAGCAGCAATAGGCGTGAAGGTATGCGTCAAGATATTCGAAAAGACTTTGAGACCGACGGGTTGATAGCGCTTTGAAAGTAGCATATGAAAAAAAACACCCGTTACAGCAATCCAAAGTGCGGTTGATTGTAAAAATTTAGCAGTGAGTGGACTAGGCTTGAAAACCCAAAATAATGTACTCATGCCAACGAGTATATTCGTTTGAATGGTATAGTATTGTAGCACTCGAAGAGGGACTTTCGATGAGGCGATGTCAAGGCCTACCCCTAAAAATGCCATTAATCCAATTATTAAAGCAAAAGTATTTATCATAATTCCATTATAGACAAATATGTTTAATAAATCAACATTTCGACTGACCTAAAGAATTCTAGTAGCTTTGCTTAGACTTGTGCAGTACAAAGATTACAAGTGACTGAACAAGGAACTGATTGTTACGTCGCGATTTATGTGAAGCTAATATATCAAGGAGGTTATTTCGTGAAAAAGACATTTTCTACATTTTTAACACTATTCATGGTGCTAAGCTTGGTTGCTTGTGGTGCGCCCGCTGCAGAGACGACGCAGTCCACAACGACAGAGGTCCACGAAGTTGTGACGTTTGCTGATCCGCTTTTGGAGGCGATGATTCGTGACGTGATAGGAAAACCGGAAGGCGATATCACGATGGAAGAAGCTGAAGCGGTGGTAGAGCTTGAGCTTGGCATAGAATGGCAGCAATCACCCGTCGAAGGGACACAAATCAAAGATATAAGCGGACTTGAGAATTTTACGAATCTTGAAAGCCTGAGTTTGCATTTCCACGCCATTAGCGATATATCGCCACTGAGCGAGCTTACAAAGCTTCATTCGTTGTCTCTGGGAGGCAACCCTGTTGCCGATATAACGCCACTGTCCGGATTAACTAGCCTTGGGTGGCTTACGCTATTCAATTGCCAGGCGCAGGACTATACACCTCTTGCGAACTTAACCGGTTTGGGCGGGCTGCTGATGGATCATTCAAGTATTAGGGATGTGAGTATGCTTTCAGAATTAACAGAACTGGGATGGCTTGGTCTTTCAAACACTCAGGTCAGCGATGTATCACCGCTTTCTACGCTTGTAAACTTGAAAAAACTGCAGCTAGAAGGGTGTCCCATCACTGATTATTCACCGCTTGCCGGTATATATCCAAACCTTGAAGAATCTGATTTTACAATTGTATCCTCTCTGAGAGAGTTAGGATTTAGTCCAATAAATAACGCACCGCAGGTGGAGAGCTATAAGACGGAAGATATGTATATTCAAGTTCATCACACCACTTGGGGAGAACGAGATAATAAGGACGAAGAAGACGCTGTTTTGCTATGCAAGGATTTCGGAACCGAAAATGAAATCATGATCATTTACTATCCCGACACCAGCACATATCTTATTTTGAGCCATTCAAAGGATTTTCGATACACTTTTGACAGCCAAAATAAAACAATGAACATTGAATATGGCGAGGAAAATGCGAATTTATTTATGGAGACCGTGTATGATGAAGTCGATTCATATCCAGTCATGACGCCAATAAAGGATTTTACCAAGGTCATGAATGATACCTTTGGCGTTTCTGCTGATATGCTCTATCATTTACCAAGGGAAGCGGTTGAGGCTCCGTCTCTTATTGCTTTGGGGTTCAAGGCAGAGAAGGACTATGCTTGCTGCCTTTATGAACAGCATGAGCCATGGTATTATAGTATCGAGGTTAATAATCCTGAATGGGGGACCTTAAAAGATGGTGGCGACGTGAGGTTTTTCACACCTTTCAGTGATGAATACAGGATTGTGGTTACCTATTATGTAAATGAGAAAAAATTTGTTGTAGGAGCGGATGATAACGACCTTGGCGGCGCAAGCTTTGAGTACTTCGTCGAAACGAACGCTTATAATGACATTTGGTGTAGTGATAAAGAGATCACGGTTGAGCAATATTTTATCAATGCGATCGATGACCCAACGGTTGATGATGTTTATCAATATGCGATACAATTGATGCCGCAGTACATTAGCGATACATTTGGCATGACCATAGAAGAGCTTTATGCGCTTCCGGTGGGTGAATAGGATCCGTGTTTGTCATATTTTTATACCTATCATTCGTTTATTACGTACGTAAAAATGTTAATATAACACATTATTTCGTTGTAATTTATGTGAAGCTAAAGTATAATTGTACTAGAGGTGATGAGATGTATCGAGAGGCTATGAACGATTTGATAAAATGGAAAAATAAAAAGAATAAAAAACCGCTTGTTATAAGGGGGGCTAGACAAGTTGGCAAGACATGGTTAATGAAGAGATTTGGTGAGACATTATATGAAAACGCGGTCTATATTAGTTTTGATAACAATCAACAAATGAAAGAGCTTTTTGACAAAGATATGCAGACGGATAGGATTATTATAGGACTCGAATTGTATGCTGGACATAAGATTAACCCTGAAAATACATTGCTAATATTTGATGAAATCCAGGAAGTGCCTAAAGCGTTAACAGCACTAAAGTATTTTAATGAAAATGCCTCGCAATACCAAATAATATGTGCGGGTTCATTGCTTGGGGTAGCCTTGCATCAAGGAACATCATTTCCTGTTGGGAAAGTCGAATTTATGGATTTGTATCCGTTGTCCTTTGCTGAATTTATGAGAGCGTTGGATAAAGCACAATTCGTTGAATTATTAAGTCAAAGCCATTTTGATATGGCGAAGACATTTAGGCAAGAATATGTTGATTTATTGAAATATTATTATTATATTGGGGGTATGCCAGAAGTTGTATCTAATTTTACTGAGAACATGGATTTTAATGAAGCGAGAGAAATTCAAGAGAGAATATTGATAGCTTATGAACAAGATTTCTCAAAACATGCACCTAATGACGTTGTTCCAAGAATTCGAATGTTATGGAACAGCATTCCGTCTCAGTTGACAAAAGAAAATAAGAAGTTTATATATGGGTTAATTAAAGAGGGTGCAAGAGCAAAGGATTATGAAATGGCTATGCTTTGGTTGATAGATTGTGGACTTGTGCATAAAGTGCAACGTGTCAAAGCGCCTAATTTACCGCTAAAAGCTTATGAAGATTTGAAAGCGTTTAAATTATTCATGCTAGATGTTGGCTTGCTATCTTGCATGGTTAGATTGAATTCATCTGTTTTATTAAATGGAAATGATTTATTTAAGGAATTCAAAGGGGCTTTAACAGAGCAATATGTATTGCAACAGTTTATGACAATAAAACATTTAGACACCTATTATTGGACAAATGACAGGGGTAGTGCTGAAATAGATTTTCTGGTTGACACGGGTGATAAAATTATTCCGGTTGAAGTTAAGGCAGAAACTAATCTTAAAGCGAAAAGTCTTAAGTGTTACTATGATAAATTCACTCCATCGATTTCTGTTCGAACCGCTATGCTTGATTATAAAAAGGATGACTGGCTTATTAATATTCCATTATGGGCCATATGGGCAATAGAGGAGATATGAGGAGCTATGCCCATGAGGACCCGTCCCTGTCATGGAGGGCTCCTTTTTAAGCGGAATAGACTTCCAATATCCAGGCTTTGACGTAGGATAAAAAGAGCTGAGTGGTGGCGGAGAGCATGCTTTTATCTTTGACGGCGATGCCCAGATCCCTATAAAAGGGGACCTCCAGTGCTTTGATGATGATTTTGTGTGCGTTATTTTTAAGGACTAATTCGGGTAGGATGCTAAAACCTAACCCTTTTTCAACCATGGTGATGACGGCATAATCATCTTGCAGCATAAACTGGACATCGGGCGTGATGTGATGTATTTTAAATACTTCTGAGATTTCATCCTCCACGCCTTCATAAAGCATGATGTAAGGATATTGCGACAATGAAGCAATGGGAAAGACGCTTTGATTGGCTAATATGTGATTTTCGGGTAGGACAGCCACCAAAGGATCTCTTCTCAGAAACGTTGCATCCAGATTCTTGTTTGCGGGTATCCGTACGAAGGCACAGTCTAGTCGACCATTGAGTAGCCATTCTTCATTTTGCATATTGGTTCCGTGCAGGAGCTCAAACTGTATTTTCGGATAATCTTTACGAAAACGGCTAATCATAAAGGGTAACCATTGAGCGGATACACTAGTAAAAGTGCCGATACGAATCAAGCCTGATTCCATGCGATGCAGCTCTTTGATTTTCATGGAAAGACTGTGCTGTTGATGACAGATGGATTGAAAATAGGGGAGTAGCTGCTGACCGTCAGACGTGATAGAAACGCCGGATCGGTCGCGAACGAGTAGCTTCAAACCGCAATCATTTTCAAGTGCATTGAGGATATGGGTAATGCCGGATTGCGTATAACCCAATGCTTCAGCGGCTTTTGTCAAGCTTCCTAGCTCGATTGTTTTTAGAAAAACTTCGTATTTTGATATATTCATTGAAATCCACCTCTTGTATGAAAAAAATTAATGATAAAGATTAAAAACATGCGTTTTACTAATGTTTCTATATGTATTATAGTATAATCAATATCAGATAACAACAGTAAAAATCGGGAGGATTTAAGATGTTTAAGAATGTTATTGTCAGAAGGCCTTGTCGAGCACTGGTGAGTGGGATTACTTCATCTCCGGAGCTCGGGACACCGGATTATGAAAACGCATTAAAACAGCATGACGACTATATCAATGCGATGAAGCAATGTCATGTCGAGGTGACTGTATTGGAAGCCAACGAAGCTTATCCTGATTCATGCTTTGTTGAGGATACAGCTGTGATTACGCGTGAATGTGCGATTATCACCAATCCAGGGACGGATGCGAGAAGAGGGGAGGCGCTTGAGATGCTCCCAACCATCCGAAAGTTTTTTCCGGAAGATCGAATTGAATACATTCAATCTCCAGGCACTTTAGAGGGTGGAGATGTCATGATGGTGGGTGACCATTTTTATGTGGGTTTGTCAGACAGGACTAATCAGGAAGGCATCAGGCAGTTTATCAGTATTCTCAACAAATATGGGTTAACAGGGTCAGCGGTTCCTTTGACAGAATTTCTCCATCTCAAGACAGGAGTTAATTATATCGAAAACAACAATTTGCTAGTAACCGGAGAATTTATTGATAAACCGGAATTTGCAAATTTCAATAAGATTATCGTGTCCCAAGAAGAGGCTTATGCGTCCAATTGTATTTGGATGAATGATTACGTGATTGTGCCGGAGGGTTATCCAAATGTGTTGGCAGAGGTTCAAAAGGCCGGATACAAGGTCATTATCGTAGATACATCGGAATACAGAAAAATTGACGGCGGATTGAGTTGTTTGTCTTTGAGGTTTTAATACAAATCGTGATTGAACTATAGTGAAAAAAGCCTAAACTCAGAAGCTGGTTTAGGCTTTTTTAATTAATAGGGTTGTGTTAATCATGATACTCGTAAATATATTTAATGCCTCCGATTCTTCCTTGGTTGCTAACGACTACAAATAGGACTTTTTGTTCGTTGTTTTTTCCTAGCCCGAAAACGCTACTAACCTCTAAAGTGACTGAAGCGAGTGCAATCTTTCCTTCGCTGATAGTCGCTCTACACGTGGAATCTCCTTCGTGACTTTCCAAAACACCAGAGGTTGCATTGCCAAAGGGTGTGTTGATATTTCCGATATAGGCCCATACGGCTACACCGGTCTGGTTAGTTCCACTACCGCCGGATTCGGGAGTTGTCAGTCTTTGAAAGTGATCAATATTTGCGTTTAGAGTTAATTTAACCTTTTCATCGGGTAGATAGGCATCATCATCGATAGCCAATGACCAACCACCGCTAGTGTCTATGAGTTCCGTCAAGTATGTTTTTTTGATGCCATCATAGACAATTCTAGTATAATTGCAACTGATGGTTCCATCAGAATATTCAAACGTGTATTTACGGGTATCTTTGTCATCGCCCGTGGTATATTCCTGAGGAATGACTTCCTCGGTTTCGACTAACTCCCAATATCCCTTGATAGCTG
>JAFGVC010000075.1 GCA_016938195.1 Tissierellales bacterium
CTTCCGGCCCACTGGGCAGAAAGTTACTTTAACTTGCTCAATACTTTTGCTTCATAATCTGAAAGTAATTGTTTTATTTCTTCCGTTTGATCACAATTGTTATATCCATAACACTGAACAATTCTATTAGTATTACTCACTTCCAGCGTGTAATATGGCTTGTCTTTGTTTTCTTCTCTTCTTATAAATAGAATCGTTGTTTTCCCTAATGCCGCACTTTCAACTTTCGATCGGACACAGTGAGTAAGAGCTTCTCCCTCTCTGATAATGTCCAACCGATTTCGAGGTGCAACAATTAGCAATTTTCGATTCTTGTAACCATATATCATCTCAGTTCTTTCATATCGCTGTTTCAAATACTGATCGCACAACACAATATTTTGCTCTTGCAATATAAGTAAAGCTTCATCATGTCGTTTTTTAAGATGACGTGGATATAATGTCATTGAATCCTTTAAATCGTATTTTAGTTTATGACATAGTTCGATATAGTCTTTCCATGTATCCAATCTTAATTTGTATTTTTGATCTTCAGCTTTTTTTAAATAATTAATTGCCTTAGTTATACTTGTATACTTCAGTATTTCAGTAATATGGTACAATAAATGATTTTCTTGTATCCATTTCAACTGACTCAGTTCTAATTTCATAGAATGCTGATTAACCACTTTTAAAAAGTCGACTGTATCGGCTGTACCATTCACTGCCCTTAGCATGTTATAACCAATTTTACTTATTTCTAAGTACTCATGTAACCTCATGCCTTGTTTGAATTCTAACTTTCCAATGTCTCTATCCAACCATATGATTTGCTCCACTAGTTTCAATAAATCCGCTTTAAGCAGTTTTTCTATTACTGGATGTCGATAATATCGATGTAAATACTTCTCAACGTCTATTTTTTTGTTGCCACGCACTTTTATGTACGTCTGCAACCCAGAATATTGAAAATGACTTTCAGCAAGAACTTGTGTCAAGTTTCTAGTATAAACTGGACCATCATCCGAAAAATAGTGATTGCCAAAACCAGAAGACCACGCACCGTCACACCATCTTGTTTCAACGTTGAAAAAATTGCCGTAGTGATAATATCGAATATTTTCACCTTCAACATAATATCTTCTAATTTCAAAATACGTAATTTCCGGATTTTTTATATCCTTAGAATAATCTTTTTTTGAGGTGAAAATTCTAATAAAAAATCCATCTTTCGTTTTTTGAAGATAAGTGAATGTGCAATAGTCATAAATATTTTTTGAATAGCCTATGGCTTTATAAAGGATATCCGCATGGCACTTTGGACATTTTCCTTCGGCGTTATGCTTATGTTCCCCCCTGATAAGAACTTCGTTGTGACAGACACTACAATATCCTGCGCCGTTTTTGTAAAAGATATAGCGGCTCTTATAGTGCGCCACTTCATCAATCCACTTAATGAATTGGGGCGGCGGCGGAGTAATCATGTCCATCACTTTATCAATTCTTGCTCGAATCCTATCATGTTTTTTATCAAGTCGTTTCTTTCTAATTTTTGCTTGATGTTCGAATATGATTTTCCTTACATCACTGAAGCTTTCCTTAAGATGTGGAAATAATGCATAATAATCATCTATTACTTTCCTAGCATCTTCAGTAAAATTCAATTTGTAGCTGCCAGAATAGTCTAAAATATTACTTAAACCCGCAGTCTTCCATTTTCCAGAATATGCTTCGTACGTGATATAATCATTTTCTCCAAGGAAAACATAATATTGTGACTTTGCTACTTTGATCAGCAAAAGCAGAAGTAGACTTTCATCTACTTCCACAATTTTCGCTTTTACACCATATTCCTTACTTGAAAATTCAAAATCTACCAACTGGTCTTTGATTTCTATGAGTTTACTTTTTTTCATCAAAGTCACCACCTAGAAAGGAAAGTTGGTTAGTCTGTTTCTTCTCTTTTTCAAGTCTCTCTTGCTTCATCTTCTCGATAAATTCTTGAGTAGTTGACGTTGCGCTATCACTAGTCTTAATTTCTTTTTCTTTATCACTCTCAAGATCCGTTTCAAAATATGTCACTGCAAGATCGTAGACGGTTTGATCATCCAGCATTGCTGCACCATTTATAGCTTGTTTTCGAGCAACACTACAAATATACTGCCAGCATTTCTGAAAGTTTTTCTCTTCAAGCAGAATACGCTTTGCTAAAGGCTCTTTTAAAACAGATAGAAGATAATTAACGACTCTTTCTTCAGGTGTGTTTTCCTGAACGTTTCCTTTTAATTTTTCTTCAGCTAACTGAAGAACATCACTAGAAACATCTGTAATTTTTGTGTCCACATCATTCTCTTCAATGGCCTGAACTTCTTTTGATAACTTGATAACCTCACGCGCTACAAAAATACTGGCACTTAATAATAAGTAACCGATCTTTGTTGAATTGAATGACGGCACCCATTTCAAATCACTTGGCAGCACACTTGATGATTCAATCTGAAATGTATTTTCGATAATAATCGTTGCTACAGATTTTACCGTCATTTCAAAAATACCAGGAAGTAACTCCTCATCAATTTCTTCAAGAAGTGTGCCTTCCAACTCATTCAAAAGCAATTTTTCATATGAGTGTATTTCAGTACGGTAAACATCATCCATGTGCATAGATAAATCGGAAATAGGCTGAATGCATTCTTCCAGAGTAATTAACTCTCCAGTAGTATCATTCAAATCGAACACATAATGTAGTTCCTTTTTCACAAATACTGCTATGCCTTGTGCATTTTCATTCAATACTCTTTTATGTGCATTCCATTCTTCCATTTTCTTCAGCATTTCTGCGTCAGGTCGCTGCGCATAAATTAGTATCAAATTTGTTGTTTTGAATTGATATAGTCTCGATACGAGGCTTAAAAATTCAAATAGTTTCCCATGTTTTGAAAGAACGGATTTTATCGTGCTTTCAAACATACTTTTTGCAGTTACATTATTCATAATTGGCCTCCTTGCGTCCTTAATTAAAAGGTTCTTTTTTCTTTTTTTGAAAAAGTAATTTTCAAAATTTGGAGGCACTTTCTCTCAAAAAATAGAAAAAGCTGAGATTTCTCTCAGCATTTTTCTAGCAATACTTACTTTCAAACTCAGCACATTCCTGCATAATAGCATTCCATAAAAATGGCTGTGTACTAAAATCAACGTTATCTAATTTTTTAACGTTTTCTTCCTGCTTTTCTAACTCAGCCTCTGTTGGAACATAATCACCAGTTACTGCATCTAGGAGTTTAATTATTGCCTGACGTTCTTTTTCGCCTAGCCCTTCGCCTTGTTTTAAATTATTGATCCCTTTTATCAAGACTAAGTAATCGACTTCTACTTTCATTGTTACTCACTCCTTATTTCCTGAAAACCCTTGGCTCTAATTTTGCATTTACTTTTTCTTTACACTTGCTGCAGATTATATCATTATCAATTATGACATAATAGGCAAATTCACCATCTTCAAATTCTTCTCTACAGCATCCACAACGTTTTACCGTCGTTATTCGGACAAGTTCGTAATCTTCTAACGCTTCGTCCAAACCTTTGATATAAAGTTCTCTGTTATGCCAAGATATTGTCGCTGGAAATTTGCTACTGCTTAATTTCTCAAGAACGATGTTTAA
>JAFGVC010000076.1 GCA_016938195.1 Tissierellales bacterium
ATATAAATGATATAATTGATATAGAAGAAGTGTATGATTTTTTAGAAGATTGGAAGTCACAAAAAATCTTGATTAATTTATTGTATTATCGCATGACTTATGATTATCAATATATTTTAGAGATTGTTGATTCGTCATTTGAACAGTATTTCGATACAGATATTATCCGATTAACAGCGCAGGAAGTATTTATAGATGCCGGTGCTTATATAGGAGATACCTTAGAAGCTTTTGTGAGCTTGACAAAAAATAAATTTAAAAAAATATATTGCTATGAACCGGATAATGCCAATTTCAATCAGCTAAAGGACATGGTATCAAAATTAAAAATAGAAGATAGGGTTTCCTTGATTAATAAAGGTGTCCATTATCAAGAGGATGTTTTTTTGTTCGAGGAAAAGGGAAGTAGCAGCTCTCATATTTGTGAGAATGGAAATATTAAAATCGATGTGTGTTCAATAACCGATACGATACAAAACATTCCTACCTATATCAAGATGGATATCGAAGGCAGCGAGATTGAAGCTTTGTATGGGCTGAAAGATATGATTAAAAAACATAAACCAAAATTAGCTATATGCGTGTATCATAAAAATGATGATTTGTGGCGAATTCCTTTGATTCTAAAAAGATGGGTCCCGGAATACCAGATATTTTTGAGGCATTATTTCCCCAATCAATATGAGACCGTTTGTTATGCGGTCATACGATAGGCGAGGATTATGATTTATCTATAATTGGGAAATGCTACAATGACTATGAAACGGATTATATGAGTCTCATGTCATCCATAGCAGGACTTTTAGACTTATTGATTAGGCCTTATAAAAAAGTGAGATGAAATGGAAAGAGTATTGCACATATTAGATAGCTTATCTATCAATAGCGGCGTATCAGCGGTAGTGATGAATTATTACAGACGAATGGACAAAACACAAATTCAATTTGATTTTTTGGTATTTAATAATACTTCACCGGATTATATGGATGAAATTATTGCATTGGGTGGACATGTTTTTCAAATGCCAAAAATTAAACTACGCACTATCGGGTCTTTTTTATATGAGACCAAGTGTTTGTTTGCCAAACAGACCTATAAAATTGTTCATTTGCATGCTCCGAATGCCGGGTTTTTGTTTTTTCCGTTTGCCAAATTCTACAATGTTCAAAATTTAATTATGCATTCGCATAGTACAAAGTACGCTGACACAAAGTTGAAGGCTTTTAGAAATTTTTGGTTAGTTCAGCTTGCGAAGATTATGGCAACAGATTATTTTGCATGTTCACAGATGGCGGCTTCTTTTATGTTTGGGAGAAAATATTCAGAAAATCATAAAGCTAAGATAATTAAAAATGGAATCAATATTAATCGATTTTCCTTTAATGAGAGCACAAGAATCAATAAGAGAAAGGAACTTGGACTGCAAGATAAATTGATAATTGGGCATATTGGTCGTTTTTCAAAACAAAAAAATCATGGTTTTCTGATTGATGTATTTGGTGAAATTATTAAAAATAATGACCAAGCGGTATTGATATTGCTTGGAGATGGAGAATTAAGACCTGTCATGCAACAAAAAGTGAATGAGATGAATTTGCACGAAAAGGTTTTTTTCTTAGGGATTCGGTCCGACATTCCAGAATTATTAAATGCAATGGATCTGTTTGTGTTTCCTTCTCTTTATGAAGGCTTGGGTATTGTATTAATAGAAGCGCAATGTGCAGGGTTAAGGTGTATTGCAACTGAAAGTGTCATTCCTAAAGATACCGGGATTACGGAATTAATTCAATATTTGCCGCTTGACTTAAAAAAATGGACAGATGCTGTTGTTTCAATAATAAACACTGTTCAGGATGACAGGATGGATAAGTCCGATAGAATAAGAAAATCAGATTTTGATATCATTTATGAGTCCATAAAGCTGAAGGATATTTACAACGAAATGTTGTCAAAATAGGGGGTAAAATGATAAAGGTATTGCATATTTTAGGCTCTTTGGGTAGTGGCGGGGTGGAATCTTTACTTTACAACTGGTATGAAACGATTGATAAAAACAAGTTTTCATTTGATTTTATAGTCAATGGCGAGCATATCGGATATAATGAAAAGAAGATTATTGGCAATTTCGATTGTCAGGTGTTTCATGTCCCGAAGTTTAAAAAAAATATCATACAAAATATCTTTCAAACCAAATCGATTATCAAAAATGGTCATTATGATATTGTTCATGTTCATCATACTGAAAAATCATTTATTCAGCTCAGTGCTTCATATTTGGCAGGATCTCAGGTAAGGATAGCCCATAGTCATGATTGTATTAAAAACATGCGACCACTAAGCAGAGCGGCTCATGCTGTATATTGTTTTCTGACTAAGCTGTTTGCGACCCATTATTGTGCTTGCGGTATCGAGGCAGGTCAATGGGTGTTTGGTCAAAGGGCGGTTGGAAATCAAAAGGTGATGATTATAAAAAACGGTATTGAAATTTTGAACTACCGTTACAATGAAGCTTTGCGAAACGAAATGAGAAAAGAATTAAATATTGAGCATCAATTTGTTTTAGGACATGTCGGTCGGTTTACGGCACAGAAGAATCATGCATTTTTGATTGATGTGTTTAAAAATGTTTTAGTCATTAGACCGGAGGCCATTCTTTTATTGGTTGGTGAAGGCGAACTACGACAGTCTATTGAAAAAAAAGTGAAGGACTTGGCATTGGAAGAAAGAGTCATCTTCTTAGGTGTCAGAGACGATATTCCAGAGTTGTTGTTTGCAATGGATTTGTTTGTACTTCCATCTCTACATGAAGGTTTGGGCATCGTATTAATTGAGGCACAGTCTACAGGCTTACAAGGCTTAACCACAAGAGATTTAGTGCCTTATGATGCAAAGATAACAGACTTAGTCCAGTATATTCCATTAGATGTCAAGCAATGGGTAGCAAAGATTACGAAAACAGAATCTTTCTCACGTCCTGATATGACATTGACAATGACACAGGCAGGATACGACCTCCATGCTACCGTAAAAGATTTAGAAAATCTTTATCTACTCACAATAAACAAAAAACAAAAGGGACGGCAG
>JAFGVC010000077.1 GCA_016938195.1 Tissierellales bacterium
CAATATTTCTTTTGCAAAGCCTTAATTGGCTCAGAAAGATTATTAGAAAAATCATTTACAAAAGAATGGATAAGTTCACTAGATTTGATGGGGTCAGTCTTTTCAATCATTGCAAGAGAAATTTCAGTACTGCCTATCAGCCAGGACAAATAATTTTTCTGATGGTGGATAAGCTGAGTTAAGCTTTCTAATAGATACATGTCCAGAGTTGCTTTACTCAGTTCGTCTTGTGGTTTAATTGAAAGGAATTTTTCGATTTCTATTTGAGTAGCGTTTATGGCCGTTTCGTAAGTTAAAATTCCCTTTGTGATTTCAAATAAGGTGCTGTTTGAATCGGAGATGCTAGAATCCAGAGCTTCTAGCAATAGATTTTTATATCCATGAAGACCCTTTGAGACAAAGTTCGCTTCTATGATTGTTTTTTCGATAGTATCGCTAAGCAGCTGTATGGAGTGCTTTCTTATCTCGTTATAATCATGATGTTGTGGATTGTTGCTATTGATGGTATAAAAAATGCCACCCATGATTTTACCCACATAAGCTTGCTCTACATTAAGGTTGAGGATCTCAGCAGGTGCGATAGTGCTGGGTTCCACGGTGGGATTTGTCGTTTCATAAGATGTTGAAGCTTTAGAAGCAGGACTACAACTGCTCAGAAGGATTGTAATTGCAATCATAACCGCTACAATTCCATTGACTGATCTTTTCATAACAGCGCTCCTTATATCATACGTTTAGTCTCGGCAATTATTGATTTAAGTCTATTTTTTCAATTCCTTTCAATCCTATTTTATCACTTTAATCCTTGCTTTATCAATCACATTGAACTTATTTTTATGAATTATTTTGGACGCAATTGGCAAAATTAAAGTCATGGTTTTTTTGATAGGATAGTCATTTGAAATTTTCATACAACTACTATATAATTGAAGCTACTGTAAAGATTGTCGATAATAAATTTGAAATGAGGAAGTAAATGAGTAAAAAACTAGTATTGGCGGAAAAACCGTCTGTAGGAAGTGAAATAGCCAAGGTGTTGGGCTGTAGAGAAAAGAGAAATGGCTATATGGAAGGGAGTCAATATATTGTGACGTGGGCTTTTGGGCACTTGGTCACATTGGCCGATCCTGACGCCTATAATAAAATTTATGCCAGCTGGAATTTAGACGATTTGCCGATTATTCCTTCAACCATGAAGCTGATGGTCATCAAGCAATCGTCGAATCAATATAAAACGGTTACTAGCCTGATGGGCAGAAATGATGTCAGTGAAATCATTATTGCAACGGACGCGGGACGTGAAGGTGAGCTAGTAGCACGATGGATTCTTGAAAAAGCGAATGTTAGAAAAGAAGTTAAACGTCTATGGGTTTCTTCGGTGACGGCGAAGGCTTTAAAGGATGGCTTTAATCGGCTGCGACCGGGCAAAGAGTATGAAAACTTATATGCCGCGGCCGTTGCAAGAGCTGAGAGTGATTGGATTGTCGGTATCAATGCGACCAGAGCTTTGACTACTAAATACAATGCGCAATTGAGCTGTGGTAGAGTGCAGACGCCCACTGTTTCTATCATCCAACAGCGTGAGGATGAGATTAAAAGCTTTATCCCTAAAACATATTACGGCCTTCAAGCTGAGGCCTCAGGTCTATCCTTTGTTTGGCAGGACCAGAAGACTAAAAGCAATAAAACCTTTGAATGCGGTGACATTGATCAGATATTGGCGAAGGTATCGGGTCATGATGGCACGGTCATTTCTGTTGAGTCAAAAAATAGGTTGGCTTATTCTCCTCCGCTCTACGACCTGACCGAGCTACAGAGAGATGCGTTTACATTATTCAACTACTCGGCCAAAAAGACGCTATCAATCATGCAAGCTCTCTATGAAAAGCATAAGGCGCTGACCTATCCAAGAACGGATTCTAGGTATTTGACAGATGATATTGTGGCGACGTTGCCTGAGAGATTGAGTGCTATTGGTATCGATCCCTATAAAGCGATGGCGGTTGGTTTGCTTAAAAGACCTATTAAGGCGTCAAAACGTTTTGTAGATAATGCAAAGGTATCCGATCATCATGCGATTATTCCGACCGAAGAGTCGCCTTTTATCAGCTCTCTTGAATTTGATGAAAGAAATATCTACGAGCTTGTTGTTAAAAGATTTCTGGCGGTTTTGATGCCTCCCTTTGAATATGAGGAAAAAACAATCACGATAGCCATCAATGGAGAACGCTTTACGACAAAAGGCGTGCGAATCATCGATATGGGCTGGAGGCAAACGGATAAGAAGGCGCTTTCGGATACTATTTTACCTGATATCAAAGCTAACAGCACAATAAAAATCAATCAAATCATTAAAACCTCTGGAGATACAAAGCCCCCGGCTTATTTTAATGAAGGGACGCTTTTGAGCGCCATGGAAAATCCTGTACATTATATGCCGGCAGGCGAGAAGAAGCTTAAGGAAATTCTGGGAAAAACCGGTGGATTGGGTACAGTGGCGACAAGAGCGGAAATTATTGACAAGCTTTTTAACACACAGCTCCTAGAATTAAGAGGCAATAGCATCGTTGTGACCGGAAAAGGAAAACAGCTCCTGAAGCTTGTGCCTGAAGAACTAAAATCACCCTTACTGACCGCTGAATGGGAGAACAAACTCAATCAGATTGCTGAGGGCAAGCTGAAGAAAGATAGCTTTATCAAAGAAATGAAGGCTTATACCGAAAAAATCATCAAGGAAATTAAAGGCAGTGAGGAAAAGTTTAGACATGATAACCTGTCTACGACGAAATGTCCGAATTGTGGAAAAGTCATGTTGGAGGTCAAAAACAAATTCGGGAAAAGTCTGGTGTGCCAGGATAGGGAGTGCGGTCATCGTATTCAATTATCGAGATCGACCAATGCCAGATGTCCGAATTGCCATAAAAAGCTTGAATTGATTGGGACTGATGAGGATAAAACCTTTATTTGCAAAAATTGCAGCTACAGAGAAAAATTATCGGCTTTCGAAAAAAGAAAAAAAGAAATGAACGGCAAAGGAGATAAAAGAGATCTCCAAAATTATCAAAAGAAGCTTGAAAAAATTGAAAAAGAAGCTTTGCAGGAGGATAATCCTTTCGCGGCTTTGGCTAAATTGAAGCTTGACGATAAGCGCAAGAAGTAGGTAAACACAAAAAACAAAACCAAAAAACAAAAGGGACGGTTCTTTTTGTATTTATTTAATTTTAATGGTAAAATAGTCGTAATCGAGACGTATCTATGAACAGTGATAAAAATTTTATGAGGAGATAAGGCAGAGAAAATTGAACTTTCATGTCTGACCTATGTAGACAATGTCGAAAAACAGATTAAAAGAACTTGATTATATCAGAATTATCGCATGCTATTCAGTTATTCTGGTGCATATTACAGCGATAGGTGTAGTAGGCTATTTGCCTGGGAGTACACATCTTCAGATTGTAACCTTGATTAATCGGAGTATCAAATATACGACTCCCGTGTTTTTGTTTTTAAGTGGCGTGACGAGCTTTTATTCTTATCGGATTAAAAGCTTTAATTATTTGGATTTTTTGAAGAAGCGGCTTCCTCGTATATTAGTTCCTTATTTTTTTTGGAATCTAGCTTATTATGCCGTCTATGTGATTTTGGGCTATTATAGTCTGAATGTTGGTTTTTTTGCAAAGAATCTGTTATTGGGGACGATGAGCTATCATCTCTATTTTATCGTGATTTTGACACAGCTATACTTCTTGGCACCGCTTTTTCATTGGCTGTTCAATCAATTCAATCATGGAAAAGTGTTGTTTGTGATTGGGGTCATCAACTTTATTGCGGCCGCTGAGTTGAATTTTAAATATAGTGATCGCATATTTTTAAAGTATATGTTTTTTTATGCCTTGGGTATCTATTTAACATTGAATCAGGATAAGTTTTTGACTTTTATTGAAAATAAGAAAACGGTGGTGTTTTCGACCCTTGGATATTTGGTGACAGCCGGACTCTATACCTATCTGTATTATGTGAAAAGTCCGATGAGCATCCATTTGTGGTTTGTTTATTCGGCTTTTTCTATCCTGTTTTTATATGTTGTCGGGTTATTTTTGGCAACAAAAATCAAACGTTTTTATCCGCAAGTCCAGATGCTGAGTCGGAGCTCTTTTTACATTTATTTGATGCACCCGTTGTTGCTCAGCGGGGCTGTATATGTCATCAATTTGACCCCGGTGGTATCACTGACGCTAAAGCTCTTGCTTTATGTGGTGATTGTTATTCCTATTAGCACGATTTTGTCGGTGGGGTATAATGTGTTGAAAGACAAGCTCGTGAATCGGAAGCGCAACCCTTTACAGAAGTCTTCCTGACCATTTTTTTAGCGCTACGCGGACTGAGCGTGCCATTTCTTTGCTGAATTCAGCCCCTGACTTTTGAGCATAAAACTGTTGACCGTAGTTTTCTGCGCCATACGCGTTGGGGTATACAAAGAACTGTGACCTTTCAGCCAACATCTCATCCAGCTCTTGCTTGCTTAAATTTTTATATTTCTCTTCAAATACAATATATTTTTTATCAAATCTTTGACGGAAGACTTTATTGTGGCCTTCCTCATAATATCCAAGCGTCAGCATAGTGATTGGAAAAGCCCAGTCAGGCAGACCCAAAAGCTCTTGATGATATTCATAATGCTCTAGGATGTCACCGATATAGCAGGAGCCTATACCGAGTGATTCTGCAGCGATGACGGCATTTTGCGCAGAAATCATGGCGTCTTCACAGGCTAGGAGAAGGTCTGATTCTTGAGGTGCTTCGAATTTGGGACCATTTTTTTGTGTGTATTCACTGACATTGGATTGGATAAAATAGTTAAACCATTTTTGCTGGTCGGCTACAAATACCAGTAAAACAGGGGCTTTTGCGATAAAGGGCTGATCATCACAGGATTTACTTAGGGCCATTTTTGTTTCAGGATTTTTTACGACGATGATAGAGTAAAGCATCATGTTACCTGCTGTTGGGGCTTTCATTGCACAGTCAAGTATGGTGTCTAGATCTTCTTTTGAGATTTCGCGGTCATCATATCGCCTAAGAGAAACTCTTTCTTTCAATGTTTTAATCACTTGATTCATTGTCGCCACTCCTTTTATAATAGATTTAAGTAAAAAACCACTTGGATTTTGAAGGTTGTTTTCAGTATATCACAAAAATCAAATGTTTGAACAGCAGACTTGTTTTTAAAATGAATAAACGATATAATGCCTGATGATGAGCATTAATTAACAATTTTGGAGGAATAAATGAAAGCTACGAGGGTATCAAATCAAATATATCAGTTATCAATAAATGTAGAGGGAATATTATTTGAAGAGATGTGGGAGATTCCGAAAGGCACCACCATCAATTCATATATCGTTAAGGGAGAGGACATCGCTATTGTTGATGGATTTTGCGGTTGGGATGGATTGCCTGAAAGTCTTTTTGAATTGATTGAAGGGATGGATGTTGAGCTGCAGGACATCAAATATCTTGTGATTAACCATATGGAGCCGGATCACACGGGTTGGATTGAGGCTTTTAAAAAAATCAAGCCTGATTTTCACATTGTTTGTTCGCAAAAGGCGGCTGATATGTTGAAGGGGTTTTACAATCATACAAGCCAAATTAGAGTGGTCAAAGAGGGTGATACGCTTGACTTGGGAAAAGGAAAGGTATTATCTTTTTATGAGGTGCCTAATGTGCATTGGCCGGATACAATGATGACAATGGATGAAGAGACGAAAACACTTTTTACATGTGACTTGTTTGGAACCTTTGGGCAGGCTAAAGAAGCTAACTATGACGATAATCTGACGGAAGAAGATTATGCAAGCTATGAAGAAGAAGGTATGAGGTATTATTCTAACGTGATGGGGACGTTTGCATCTCAGGTCAAAAGAGCCGTATGTAAAGCTAAGGCACTGGAAGCAAAAATTATTGCGCCGGGTCACGGTCTAGTTTGGAGGAATCATCC
>JAFGVC010000078.1 GCA_016938195.1 Tissierellales bacterium
ACCGTTTGTCACAATCCCCTGTTCGGTTTTTTTAGTTCCGGCATGGAATATAAGAATATCTTCGTCGACTTCATTTAAGCCCGTTATCAGCTTGCCTTTTTCATAAACATTCGGATATCCTCCTGATGCAAGGACTACGGTAGCGCTTTCTTTTTCTGACCATCTCAAGTCATCTTCATATAAGTTGCCCTCAACTACTTTGAGCATAATCTCTAACAAATCAGACTCGAGACGTGGCAGTACCACTTGCGTTTCAGGATCTCCAAATCTTACGTTAAACTCAAGCACCTTCGCTTCGTTAGCTTCAATCATTAATCCTATGAAAAGCACGCCTCTAAAATCAATAGCTTCAGATTTCAGTCCTATCAAAATATTAGCAATGATTTTACTCTCAATATAATTTTTCAATGACTCCGTATAAATTGGATTAGGCGAAAATCCTCCCATCCCTCCGGTATTTAGACCCTCGTCACCATCATAAGCTTTTTTGTAATCTCGTGCACTTTCCATCGGGATAATTCTTTGACCATCTACAAAGCAAAGCAAAGATGCCTCTATACCGGTGAGAAATTCCTCGATGACTATCCTATCACCGGCTTCTCCAAATTGACGTTTTTCCATGATTGAGAAGACGGCTTCTTCTGCTTCATGCATTGTATTGCAAATCAATACTCCCTTGCCGGCTGCTAATCCGTCCGCTTTGACTACAATCGGAATATTGAATTTTGATAGTCCTGCAAGCGCGTCTTGAGGGTTATTGTATATCTCATAGGCTGCTGTAGGAATATGATAACGTTCCATAAATTGTTTTGAATAGGCTTTGCTCCCCTCAAATTGTGATGCTTTTTGATTAGGTCCAAATACGCGGATGGATTTTTCTGTAAGACGATCTGCAAGGCCAAGAACTAATGGCGCTTCAGGTCCGATGACAACCAAATCAACCTCTTGTTCCAAAGCAAAGCTAACGATACCGTCAATATCCTCGACCTTCATTTCTACGCATGTGGCTATATTTTCAATGCCTGCATTTCCGGGAATGCAATAGATTTTTTCTATCTTTTCACTTTGACTAAGCTTGTAGCAGATGGCATGCTCTCTGCCCCCACCGCCAATAACTAAAATTTTCATACGCTACTCCTAATGTTTAAAGTGTCTCATCCCTGTAAAAATCATTGCAATGTTTGCTTGATTACAAGCGTCGATGACCTCATCGTCCCTAACTGAACCTCCGGGCTGGATTATAGCTCTAATACCGGATTGAACCGCCTGCTCTATCGAATCAGCAAATGGAAAAAACGCGTCAGAAGCCATCACACTATCCGTCAAAGACTCTCTTCCAAAATATTCAACCCCATGCTCAATAGCTTGTTTACAGGCCCATATTCTACTGACTTGTCCGGGTCCAACTCCTATAGATTGCTTATCTTTAGCTATTACAATTCCATTTGATTTCGCATGTTTAACTATTTTCCAAGCAAAAATCAAGTCTTCCATTTCTTGAATTTCAGGTTGCCTTTTGGTAACTACTTTCATTTGACTCTCAATCAATAGCTCAGAATCTATTGTTTGAATCAGTAATCCCCCTCCGACCTTCTTAATATCATAAGCTTCCTTTGACTGTCTTTCTGTGATTTCCGTAATTTGCAATATCCTGATATTTTTCTTTTTCGACAACGTTTCAATAGCCCTTGCTGTAAAAGAAGGAGCCACAATAATTTCAACAAAAATTTTGTTGATTTCTTCGGCGACATCCTCATCAATTTCCCTGTTGGCTACGACTATGCCGCCATAAATAGATACAGGATCAGCTTCATAAGCTTTTTTGTAAGCTTCTAATATGTCAGCTCCGCTTCCGACGCCACAAGGGTTCGCATGCTTGCAGGCGACCACTGTAGGTTCATCAAACTCCTTCAACAATTCAAGGGCTCCATTGGTATCATTTATGTTGTTAAAGGATAGCTCCTTGCCATGCAGCTGAATAGCTGAATTAAGATATCCCTTCGTCTTTCCTATTTCTTGATAAAAAGCTGCCTTTTGATGAGGATTTTCTCCATATCTCATATCCTGCACCTTTTCAAAGGTTAAGGTTACCTTCTCAGGCATCTCATCGCGAGCTTGCTGCTTGAGTAAATAATCAGCAATCAACGCGTCGTAGGCGGCGGTATGTTGAAATACTTTTGAAGCTAGATAAAATTTAGTTTCTTGACTTAAGGTGTTATTTATTTTTAATTGCTCTAATACCATGCCATAGTCAGCAGGATCAACGATTACAATGACATCTTGATAATTCTTGGCAGCGGATCTTAACATCGTTGGTCCACCAATGTCTATATTCTCAATCGCTTCCTCTAACGTTACTCCCTCTTTTAATATGGTTTCTTTAAACGGATATAAATTTACTACTACCATATCGATTGGCTTAATATTTAGCCTTTCAATCTGTTCCATATGGTTCTTGTTATTTCTAATCGCTAAAAGCCCACCATGAATGCTAGGGTGCAATGTCTTGACGCGTCCATCCAAGCACTCGGGAAATCCTGTGACCTCTGATATGCCTGTCACTTTTATGCCTTCATCCTTCAGCTGAGCCGCAGTGCCGCCCGTCGAAATAATTTCTATGCCTAATTTCGATAATTCTCTTGAAAAATCAACAATGCCGCTTTTATTTGAAACACTAATTAATGCCCTCATTAAACCACCCCACTATCTTATCATTACTTTTCTTCCTTCTATAACCAATCTTCCTTCGCAATACAGCCTAACAGCTTCAGGCAATATTTCGTGTTCTACAGATAATATTCTTTTTGCCAATGATTCCGGCGTATCTTGATCTATGACCTCTACAACCTTTTGTAAGATAATAGGCCCATGATCAGCCTCCTCATCAACAAAATGAACGGTAGCACCACTAACCTTGACTCCGTAGGCAATAGCCGCCTGATGAACTTTAATGCCGTAATATTTTTTTCCGCAAAAGGATGGAATCAATGAAGGATGTATATTGATAATTTTATGCCTGTACTTATCAATAAATTTTTTATTCAGTATTTTAATATATCCTGCCAACACTACAAGTTCAACGCCTTTGGATTCTAATTCTGCCAATAGGCACTCATGATATTCATCATCAGAATATTTTGTTGCGTCAATAAATAGGCACGGAATATTTTTTTGACTTGCTCTCTCTAGTCCATACGCTTCTTTTTTATTTGAAATTGCAACCACAATTTCGCCGTTTATTGTTCCCGCTTCAACCTGATTAATTATTTGTTGAAAATTAGATCCGGATCCTGACAAAAGCACGCCGATTTTTACGATTGACATATGCTGATTTCACCTTCTCCTTGGATAACTTCACCTATGACAACAGGTGCTTCACCTTTTAACTGCAGATAATCAATAATCTCAGCCACCCATTCAGCATCCACCGCAAGCACAAGACCTACGCCCATATTAAATGTCGCATACATTTCTTTACTTTCGATCTTTCCTTTTTTCTGAATCAATTCAAAAATTGGAGGCAAATTGATGTTTTTTGTTGAAATCCTAACACCACAGCCTTCAGGAAGCATGCGAGGAATATTTTCATAAAAACCACCGCCCGTGATATGACTCATCCCGTTAATTTTATAGGCCGAAATTAAGTCCGTTACCACCTTTGCATAAATTTTTGTAGGTCTTAGCAAAGCTTCGCCAAGCGTTTCACCTAATTCTTCAACATATTGATTGATATCCCATTTGAGCACCTCAAAAAATAGCTTCCTAACTAACGAATATCCATTTGAATGAATACCGCTTGAAGGCAATCCGATCAATACATTTCCGATTTTAATGTCGTTTCCGTTGATAATTTTCTTTTTGTCGACAACCCCTACACAAAAGCCCGCTAAATCATATTCTCCTTCACCATATAACCCGGGCATCTCAGCTGTTTCTCCTCCGATAAGAGCCGCTCCTGATTTGATGCATCCATTAGCAATTCCCTTCACGATATCTGCTGCTTTAGAAGGTTCTAGCTTTCCGGTTGCAATGTAATCTAGGAAAAAAAGAGGCTTAGCTCCTTGGCAAATCACATCATTGACGCACATCGCCACAGCATCTTCTCCAATGGTATCGTGTTTATCCGCCATAAAGGCTATCATCAATTTAGTGCCTACGCCATCCGTACCCGAAACAAGGACCGGCTGCTCGTAGGCTTCCTTATCAAGCTCAAACAGACCACCAAATCCTCCTATATCAGATAAAACGCCCTTTGTAAAAGTTCTTTTAACATGCTCTTTCATCAATCGCACTGATTCATATCCCGCATGGATATCCACGCCGGAGTCTTTATAAGTTAATCCATCACTCATCATAATCTCCTAATTGTCAAAATTTGGAACCGCCATCGGATAGTCTCCATCCAAACAAGCCAGGCAAAATCCATTTTCTTGACCTGTTGCTTTCATCAATCCCTCTATGCTTAAGTAATGCAAGCTATCTGCACCTAGAAAATCCCTTATTTCTTCCTCTGTCTTTGAAGCTCCGATTAAGAATCTTCTAAAAGGTGTGTCAATACCAAAAAAACATGAATATTTTACCGGAGGAGAAGCGACCCTCACATGAATTTCTTTTGCTCCGGCATCCTTAATCATTTGAACAATTCTTCGGCTTGTCGTTCCTCGCACAATTGAATCATCAATCATAACCACTCGCTTATCCTTGACAATATCCGCCAATACGCTTAGCTTAATCTTTACTCCTTCATCACGTAGAGCCTGGTCCGGCTCAATGAAGGTTCTTTTTGCATATCTATTTTTGATAAGACCCAATCCATATGGAATCCCTAATTGTTGCGCGTAGCCTATCGCTGCAGGAGTTCCTGAATCAGGTACTGAAAAGACTAAATCAGCTTCAACCGGTGATTCTTTCGCTAGCTCGATACCTGAATTATATCTTGTTTGATACACATTTAACCCGTCAATATTACTATCCGGTCGCGCAAAATAAATAAATTCAAAAATACAAGATTTTTTTCTGACAAATCGATCACTGGAAATACTCGTAACTCCGTCATCATTAATCACAACAATTTCACCCGGCTCCACGTCTCTAAGAAATTCTCCGCCCATAGCTGAAATCGCACAGCTTTCAGAAGCTAACAGATATCCATCCTCCCTCTTGCCGAGACAAAGTGGTCTCAACCCGAACGGATCCCTAATACCTATAAGTTCTTTCTCAGTCATCAAAACAATAGCAAAGGCGCCCTTGATGATATCCATGATATTTTTGACGGATTTGACCATATCTCCTTTGAAATTTCTGGACAAAAGATTGGCAATAACTTCGGTATCCGTTGATGTTTGAAATATTACCCCGTCATCCTCCAACATATCCCGTAGAGCGTCTGCATTCGTAAGATTGCCATTATGTGACAATGCCAGCGAACCCTTCCGATATTTGACAACCAGTGGTTGAGCATTTTCCTTCAAACTGTCTCCGGTTGTGGAGTACCTTACATGAGCTGTAGCCATTCCACCAACTAATTTCTTTAATACCTTGTCATCAAAAATTTCCGACACAAGTCCCATGTCTTTATGGTAATCAATGCCACCGCCACATTTAACCGCGATGCCTCCACTTTCCTGTCCTCGATGTTGTAAAGCAAACAATCCATAATAGGCCAATTGTGATACAATCTCCGCTTTATTAGAGTATACCCCTATCACACCGCATTCCTCGTGAAGCTTATCTTCTTCTATGAATTCACCGTACATCTCTCACCTATCCTTGAATTCTATTTAATACTTCCTGATAGGTCGCCTCAACGTCACCTAAGTCTCGTCTGAATCTATCCTTATCAAGCTTCTTTCCTGTTGCAACGTCCCAAAGTCTACAGGTATCCGGAGAAATTTCATCCGCAAGAATCACTTTTCCCTCATAAAGGCCAAATTCAAGTTTAAAATCAACTAAACGAATCCCTCTTTCCAAGAAATAGGCTTTCATAATTTCATTGATTTTAAATGCATATTCTTTAACCGTTGCTACCTGCTCCCTGTCAGCAAGTCCAACTGCATAAATATGATAATCATTGATAATCGGATCTCCTAACTCGTCATTTTTATAACAAAACTCCAGTATCGTTTCCTTCAATTCAGTTCCTTCTTCAATACCCATTCGCTTAGAAAACGACCCTGCCACGACGTTTCTGATAATGACTTCTAAAGGAAGTATTTTAACTGCTTTGACAAGAGATTCCCTATCGCTTAATAGCTTGACAAAATGTGTGGGGATTCCTTTTTCCTCAAGCATTAAAAACATAGCTGCCGACATTTTATTGTTTACGACTCCTTTTCCTACAATAGTACCCTTCTTTACACCATTGAAAGCCGTCGCATCATCTTTGTAATCAACAATATATAATTTCTCCTCAACTGTTTTGAATACCTTTTTCGCTTTTCCTTCATATAACATTTCCAACTTTTGCATTTTTCTCTCCTTTTTATCAAGTCTCTTTTTTAGGACTTGTATATATTTTCTATCTGTAACTTATTTCAATCTTTCTTGCAAAGCCGCATCCTTTGCTCTAACAGCTTGTGCCATTTCTTCCTTATATTCTCTGTACTTGATTCTTAATGCTTCATACTTAACAGAAAGAATTTGCACGGCTAATAATGCAGCATTCTCAGCCCCATTGATTGCCACCGTCGCTACAGGTACCCCTGAAGGCATCTGTACAATTGAAAGCAAAGAATCCATGCCATCCAAGGTTGAAGATTTAATTGGAAGTCCAATAACCGGTAAACATGATACTCCTGCAAGCACTCCCGGTAAATGGGCTGCCTTGCCTGCAGCTCCAATAATCAATTCATATTCCTTTTCAGCGTTTTTCGCGAATTCCAAGGCATCAAAAGGTGTTCTGTGCGCCGACATAACTCTGACATCATATTCGACGCCAAATTTCTTAAGGACTTCAACAGATTTTTCAACTACCGGAAAGTCCGAATCGCTTCCCATCACAATCACAATTTTCATAGCTTCCTCCTATAAATAATATTTAATTCCTGCTTCAAAAATACCCTGGTCTTTATTGCCCGGAATATTTTTATATAAATGGTTGCCAATCCTCTCAGAATGACCCATTTTCCCTAAAATCCTACCGTCCGGGCTCGTTAGAGCTTCGACGGAAGCTGTTGAACCGTTAGGATTTAGATCATCAACATATTGAGCTGCAATTTGTCCATTCCTATTCAGTTTTTCTATCCATTCCTCGTTGGCAACAAACCTTCCTTCTCCGTGTGAAATCGGAATGGCGTGAACATCACCCACCTGGCAATGATTGAACCAAGGCGATAAATTTGAGGTGACTTTTGTTGTTACAAATTTCGAAATATGTCGTCCCACTCGATTATAGGTCAACGTAGGCGCGTCCGATTCTAAATCTCTAATATCTCCATATTGTAATAGTCCAAGTTTAATGAGTGCCTGGAATCCATTGCAAATTCCAAGCATAAGCCCATCACGATTTCGCAGCAAATCCATTACTTCGTCTCTGATCAATGGATTCTTGAACACGGCTGTAATGAATTTACCGGAACCCTCGGGTTCGTCTCCGGCACTAAAGCCACCGGGAATTGCAATTATTTGTGAATTTTTGATTCTTTTTGCGATTTCTCTGATTGATTCTTCTATAGCCAAGGGTGTTGAATTCCTAAAAACAAAAATGTCTGCTTTTCCTTTTGCTCTTTCAAAGGCTCTCGCTGTATCATATTCGCAATTAGTCCCTGGAAATACCGGGATAAATACTCTAGGAGTTGGTTGAGAAATAACATTTTTTATGATATTTCCTTTAGTATAGATTGTTTCGCTACGGCTATCATTCGCGTTTTCATCAATAGGAAAAACCTTGTTTAAAGGAGTCCTCCAGTGATGAACAAGCTCCTCCAAATCTATTATTGTCCCATCAACAAATATTTTTCTTTCCTCAATTGTTCTGCCTATAGTGATCATGTCGCTATCTATTATATTGTTGCTTTTCAATTCAACGATGATAGATCCATAAAGAGGTTTAAAATAATTGATAGCTTCACTGCTTGCAAATTCAAATCCTAGTTTGTTTCCAAATGCCATTTTAGATACAGTGGCAGCAATACCGCCAAATCCTACCGTATGTGCTGAGATAATATCTCCTTTTTCAATCAGCTGAGATACTTTGTCAAATTTTCTTTTAACATCTTCATAGTCCGGAAGCCCAATGTCGGAACATTCAATTTTGAACATGGCTACCATAGAGCCGGTATTTTTAAACTCAGGTGATATTATTTTTCTGACATCACAAGCGCATACTGCAAAGGATACCAAGGTTGGAGGCACATCCATATCTTTAAATGTACCTGACATACTATCCTTTCCACCAATGGCCGGAATATTCAGCTCGATTTGAGCTTTGAAAGCACCCAGCAAGGCTGACAAGGGCTTTCCCCATTTTATTCGATCTTTATATAATTTTTCGAAATACTCTTGGAGTGTAAGTCTGGCCTTTTTGTAGTCTCCTCCCATCGCAATCATTTTCGCAATCGAATGAATAACTGCATATTGCGCTCCATGATAAGGACTCCATGCAGATAGATAAGGATCAAATCCATGAGTCATTACGGTACAGGTATTTGTGCTTCCTTCAATAATCGGCAATTTTGCCGCCATACCTTCTGTAGGAGTCAATTGATATCTTCCGCCAAACGGCATCAATACGGTGTTAGAACCAATCGTCGAGTCAAATCTTTCTACAAGTCCTTTCTGTGATGCCACATTAAGATTTTTCATATTATCAAACCATTTTGCTTTTAAACCATCAATTTTAGGCTCGCTATTTGGATAAATATTATCTATCAGATGGATATCCGGCTCTTTTACCAACAAATCCACCTCTTGCTTAACGCCGTTTGTATCTAAAAAATCTCTTCTTATATCAAGAATTTTTTGACCACGCCATCTCATCACTAATCTTTTTGTATCTGTCACTTCTGCTACAATTGCTGTTTCTAAGTTTTCAGCCTCTGCCAGACTAATAAAAGACGCAACATCTTTGCGATCGAGCACAACAGCCATTCTTTCCTGTGATTCTGAAATTGCAAGCTCTGTCCCATCCAGTCCGGCGTATTTTTTTAATACACTGTCAAGATCAATTTCGAGACTATCCGCTAACTCTCCAATTGCAACAGATACACCCCCTGCTCCAAAATCATTGCATTTTTTAATCATGTTGCTGACTGTTTTATTCCTAAACAGCCTCTGTATTTTTCTTTCTTCCGGAGGATTACCCTTCTGAACCTCCGAGCCACACAAGAAAATAGATTCCTCATCGTGTTCCTTAGAAGATCCTGTAGCCCCTCCACAACCATCTCTCCCAGTTCTTCCTCCAACAAGGATAACGACATCTCCCGGCAAGGAATCCAACCTCATCACGTGTTCTTTTGGAGCCGCAGCCATCACCGCACCAATCTCCATACGTTTAGCTTGATATCTTGGATGATAAATTTCTTCAACCTTTCCGGTTGCTAGACCAATTTGGTTACCGTAAGAGCTATATCCATGAGCCGCTTCAGTTGTAATCTTAATTTGCGGCAATTTACCCGGAATAGTGTTTTCTACATCAACCGTAGGATCTCCACTACCGGTAATACGCATGGCTTGATAAACGTAGGACCTTCCTGATAAAGGATCCCGAATGGCGCCTCCAAGACAAGTGGCCGCACCGCCAAAGGGTTCAATTTCGGTAGGATGATTATGCGTCTCATTCTTAAACATTACCAACCATTTTTCTGTATGCCCGCACATATCCGCTTCAACTTCTATCGAGCATGCATTGATTTCATCCGAAACCTCAAGGTCATCTAACTGTCCTATTTTCCTGAGATGCTTCATGCAAATGACTGCAATATCCATCAAGCATTGATCTTTTTCATACTCTTTTTCGCCGTATACGGCCTTTCTAATATCTTTATAGCTTTCATATGTCTTTTTAGTATCTTCACTTATCTTTCCTTTTTCAAAACCGACTTCTTTAAATGTCGTCAAAAAAGTTGTATGTCTACAATGATCAGACCAATAGGTATCAATGACCTTAATCTCAGTGACCGTAGGATTCCTTTTTTCAACGTCCCTAAAATAATCTCTGCAAAAAAGCAAGTCTTCAAGGCTCATAGCTAATCCCATTGATTTGATAAGATCAATGGCCTTCGATTGATTAAGGCTAATAAAGTCTTTACAAATAGCAACATCCGGAGCTTCAGGAAAGCTTTCATCTAATGACAATGGCATTTTTAGACAAGCTTCTCTTGAATCTACCGGATTGATATAGTAGTTTTTTATTTTATTTAAATCATTTTTATTAATAGATTGAGGAAAATCAAAAATTTTGGCATATTTCACAACCGGCTTAGCCTTTGAAGTCAAAATTTGAATACACTGAGCAGCTGAGTCAGCCCTCTGGTCATATTGTCCCGGAAGATACTCTACCCCAAAAGCATTTTCACTCAACGACACGCTCTCAGGCCAAACATAATCCTGGTTATTTTCTGAAAACACTGAACTAACTGCAATTTGAAACAAATCATCATCTATTCCAGCTATATCATATCTGTTCAGTATCCTCAAATCATTAATATAATTTAATTTTAAATTGTTTCTCAAATCATGTAATAAGTGCTGTTTTTCAACATCGAAGCCTTCTCTTTTTTCAACAAATACTCTTTTAACCCCAGTTGGCATTTCCTTCTCCTTTGGATTGATATAAGCATTAATGTAGTAACATGATACAAAAAAAACAGACGTCTGTCAACGATTTAGTGTGATATTTCAAAAAAAAATAAATAAATAGTTCGTAATTATACGAACTATTTATTTGGTTATAATTATTTATATTTGCTTTTTATAAGCGATTTTGCCCCCGATGACAGTGAAATCAGTAGCTATGTCTTTAATCTGATTCTCCGGCACAACAAATATATCTTGTGAAATGACAATAAAATCGCCAAGCTTTCCCTTTTCAAGTGTACCTTTAATATTTTCTTCCCCTGAGGCATAAGCCGCGTTAATGGTATATCCTCTGATGGCCTGCTCTCGTGTTAATTTTTGATTGGGAAGCCAACCGCCATCAGGCTGATCATCAAAGTCTTTCCTCGTGACCGCCACATAAATGTTTTCAAATGGATTCGGACTTTCCACCGGAGCGTCTGTCCCAAGAGAAATATTTATTCCCAAATCATAAAGAGTTTTCCAATTATAGCTTTCCTCGGCTCTTTCATGTCCAATTCTTTTTTCAACTATCTTCCAGTCCCCAACCGTAAATACGGGTTGGATATAGGCCATCATATCCAAAGCACGAAATTGCTCAAATATTTTTTGGTTCGTAATCTGACAATGCACAATGCCGTCTCGTAATTGCTTGTTGTTATTTTCTCTTGTTTTTTTAATCGCATCCATTGCCATTTCCATCATATGATCACCTATAGCATGGATTGCTACGGGTATATCGTTCTTATATGCCTTGTCTAATAATTCCTCTAATTGAACATCAGAATAAGCTGTCAATCCAATTTTTGATGGGTCATCCTGATAGGGTTTTGATAAATAAGCTGTTCTAGCCCCTAAGCTTCCATCTCCTAGCAATTTCAAAGGCCCCGTTTTGAATTGATGGTTAAGTTTGATGCCATGTGCACCACGTTCTATAAATTCATTAAAATCCTCTATGTTAAAAAACAAACATTGCTGATTAATTCTTAGCTTCAGATTCCCTTCTTCGTAAAGCTTGGCATAAACTTTTATCACATCTTCCCAACCTCTTCCCGTATGTTGTAAATCATCTGTCTGTACGCTTGTTATTCCATAAGAAAGAAGTTTTTCTTGAGAAATTCTGAATGTCTCTTCCACCTCTTCAAATGAAGGCTTCACCTGAGCTTTTGAAATGAATGACAAGGCATTTTCTTTAAAAATCCCCGTTAAATTTCCTTCTTCATCCCTTTCAATTTCCCCTCCTTCAATGACCGTATTCCGACTTATCCCCATGAGGTCCATCGCTTTTGAATTCACAACAGCTATATGACAACACACTCTCGTAAAAACAATGGGAATATCTATTGAAATTCTGTCTAAATCAGCCATTGTCGGAATTATCGGATTATCAAACAATTCTTGATTCCAACCCCTTCCCTGTAGCCATCGCTTGTTGTCATAAGAATGCTTCTTCATCTGTTCTCTACCCAAAGCTACCATATCATCAATCGATTGAGCTCCGGTTAAATCTAAAATCCTTAAGCTTTCTCCGTAAGCATACATGTGCATGTGGGAATCGTTAAGTCCGGGAAGTACTGTTTTCTGATGTAAATTGATGATTTCAGCAGCCTGTTTTTCATATTTTTTCACAATATCGTCATTTCCTCTATCTTTAATAATCCCATTTTCAATAAAAATAGCAGAACAAATACTGTTTTCGGAATCCATCGTATATATTCTTCCATTATAAAAAAGAGTTGCATTCATTTTCTTCTCAAACCTTTTATGCTTATCTTCAAAATAATATCCAAGAGCAGCGATTATGAGCCCCATAAGCATCAGTAAAATGACAAGCAAATTCTCCCTTAATCCTTCAAAAGCAAAGCTTGCCACAAACAATATCCCGAAAACCAATGTTCCAATTCTCTTCATTTTAAGATACATAATGCCTCCCTAAATCTCTTCCTGCGCCCATCCTTGTCCATTAAAAACGCTGATTTTACAAAATCCAATATCTTTTAACTTTTGACAAGCCTCTTCAAATTCAAAGTCAATTGCATCCGTCGAATGTGAATCCGTACTAACAGTTACCGGTATTTCTAATTGTAATGCAGTCTTTAGAATCCAGTCCGAGGGATAGTATGCCTCTGTGTATCCTCTGAATTTTCCTCCGGTATTAACTTCAACGATGCATCCTACCTGCTTTATTTTCATTAAACAATGAAGAACGGCATCCTGATACCATTGATCATCCTCATTGAAAAAATAGTTGTTGCGATTGCTTTTCTTAATCAAATCTAAATGACCGACAACATCAGGCTTGAAAGCTTCACACATGCTTGCAATATAACGATAGTATGTCTGAACCGCTAGTCTCACATCTCCTCCAAAGCTTTCTTTAATCCCCTGTGCCAGCTCATCTCGATTATAGTCAACAGTCCATGGACTCCCATCTCTGAATTTGCCTAGGAAATGAACAGATCCAATGGTATAGTCAAGTTTATTAAGTAGCTCTTTATTGATAAAGGAAGTGCTTAGATCCGGCAGATAATCAATCTCCAATCCGATGAAAACAACAATCTGATCACGGTACTTTTGCTTCAAGCTCTCAATTTCTTCAAGATAATCAGCCAACCTCTCTTGTTTCATGGTCCAATCCGTTTCAAAGGGCACCGGCCCGTGGGAAGAAACCCCATAGTATTTCAGTCTTTTCTTGATTGCCGCCCGAATCATGTTTTCGGCGGTATCTATTCCATCGCAGTAGTCGGTGTGACTATGAAAATTGAATTTTTCCATATGGCCTCCTGTAAGTCGTTATTCTTTATAATATCCAGTTCGATTATATCACAAATTTAATTGTTTTTTAACCTCAAGAATGATTGTTATATGAATAAATATTTGATATTATATATTTGCAGAAGCTTTATGATAATAAATGTGTTAGGACGGTGCCTCATGAAAACGGAAATAATTGATCAAACCAAAACCTATGGTCTTGTCTTTACAGGGGGAGGAAGCAAGGGATGCTATGAGATAGGCGCTTGGAAAGCACTCAATGAATTAAATGTCAAGGTTACAGCTGTTGCCGGGACTTCTATAGGAGCCCTCAACGCTGCATTTTTTGTGCAAAAAGATTTCGATCTAGCCTATCGCATATGGACCAATGCAAAAGCTGAGGATTTTTTCAATGTCGATAATGATAACTTCATTTCATACATCATTTCAGCCTTGAAAGATAAAGGTCTTGATGTTTCTCAGATGACTAAGCTACTTCATCAATATTTTGACGAGCAAAAAATCAGAAATTCTGAGATTGACTACGGCCTGGTGACATATTCTCTCTCTGATATTGAGCCGGTGATGCTGATGAAAAAGGATATTCCGAAAGGGAAAATGCATGATTATATGATGGCAAGCGCTTCATTCCCACTATTCAAACCAACAGTTATTGACGGAAAAAAATTTATTGACGGAGCCGTTTACGACAATGTACCTGTCCCATTGCTTAAAAATGCCGGCATACAAGACATTATCGTCCTCCATATATCCGGTATTGGCATCGATAGAAATTATACCGCCGATAAATTAGGATTAAATTCACTGCATACTATAAAAAACTCTTCAGAATTATGCGGCGTCCTTGAATTTGATAATACAAAAATCAGGCGTGGCATCGAAATGGGTTATCTGGATACTATGAAAGCTTTCGGTAAGCTTCACGGAACCAAATACTTCATAACCCATCCCATTGAAGGATACGAAAATTCTAAAATTCTAAACCCGCTGAGTGATGAAGAATTGATTCAAATACTAGATAAGATTCAAAAGGATTCAGAATCTAAGGATAGAAGCTCCCGATATGCCCTTATTAAGAGACTCTATGAATATTCTGACGGAAAATTAAATGCAAAGTCCGTTATCCCTGCATGTCTGGAGGCCACCGCCGAGCTTTTTGAAATCGAGCGATTGGAAAAATACTCCGGAGAAGACTTGTATGAAAAGGTATTAAGTGAATATTCCGGAATAAAGGAAAGTATTGATTTTATGGAATCAATCAACTCTATAAAAGAATTATACAAAAGCATGAGTTTTAACAGTATCAACAAAAAAAATCTTGCTGCCTATTTCATTTCCATCACAGAAAAAGATAAGGTCAGCAAGAAATATCTACAAAAGTTTTTTCCAAAAGTCTATTTATCCTACGTTTTTTTAGATTTTATGAAAAAAAGAGATCGTAGGATATAATTTATAATTGATTAAGCTGTTCAATTCTTTCAATAAGCTTTGAGTACATCTCTTTGTACTTCAGAAGCTTTTCTTTTTCTGAAGCCACTACCTTTTCAGGAGCTTTCCCGACGAAATCTTGATTGTTGAGCTTTCCTTCTCCTCGTTTAATCTCACTCTCAAGCTTTTCTTTTTCTTTGTTCAGCCGCTCCATCTCTTTATCATAATCAATCAAGTCCGATAAAGGAATATAAATCTGTACCCCTTCGATGACTGAAGCAGCACAATCATTTCCAGCTTCAGTTTTGTCATTAATGATTGTCATGTCTTCAACATTGACTAATGTCTTAAAGTAGCCTCTCCCTAACTCGATAATTGATGCAATCTCCTCATTTTTTGGAAGAAAATTTGCTTTTATCCTTTTAGAAGGCGCCACTTCCATCTCTGCTTTAATATTTCGGATACTTCGAACAATGCTCATAATTAAATCGAGTTTCTTCTCAGAATCTACAAAAACCATCTCTTCATTGAATTTGGGCCATGTTGAGCTGATTAGTCTTTCGCCGGATTCCGGCAAGTGTCCCCATATTTCTTCAGTAATAAAAGGCATAAAAGGATGTAATAATTTCAGCATATCTCTCATGACATAAATCAAAACAAATCTTGCGGTATCTTTGTCTTGTTGATCTTCTCCGTTTAATCTCGGTTTAACAATCTCAATATACCAATCGCAGTATTCATTCCATATGAATTCATAAATTTTCTGGACCGCAATCCCTAGCTCAAAATTTTCAAGATTTACAGTGATCTCTCGAGATACCTCGTTCATTCTTGAAATTATCCATTCATCCTCTAATTTCAAATTTTTAAAAGCATTCTCTTGATTCAATCCATTTTCATCCAAATTCATCAAAACAAATCGTGATGCATTCCAAAGCTTATTGGCAAAATTTCGGCTAGATTCGAGTTTATCCATTTTGAATCGGGTGTCATTGCCGGGCGTAATACCTGTAATAAGCATAAATCTCAAAGCATCCGCTCCAAATTGATCAATGACTTCCAATGGGTCCACGCCATTTCCAAGCGATTTACTCATTTTTCTTCCTTCGGCATCCCTAACCAACCCATGTACAAAAACATGTTTAAAAGGAACTTCGCCCATTTGATCAATACCTGAAAACATCATCCTAACAATCCAGAAGAAAATAATGTCATAGCCGGTAACCAATACATCTGTAGGATAAAAATACTTCAAGTCTTCTGTCTGCTTAGGCCAACCTAACGTCGAAAACGGCCATAGTGCTGAACTAAACCAGGTGTCTAATACATCTTCATCCTGATAAATCTCCGTGCTTGAACACTTTGAACATTTTTCAGGCGGATTTTTTTGAACCATTAATTCATGACAAGCCTTGCAATAATAAGCCGGGATTCTGTGTCCCCACCAAAGCTGTCTCGAAATACACCAATCTCTAATATTGTCTAACCAATGATAATATATTTTATCAAATCTTTCGGGTACAAATTGAGTTTTACCCTTCTGCACAGCTTCAATGGCCGGTTCTGCCAGAGGTGGCATTTTCACAAACCATTGATCCGAAATTCTTGGTTCAATTACGGTCCTACATCGATAACAGGTGCCTACTGCGTGTTCAGTATCTTCTGTTTTTATGATATAGCCCTTTTCCTCAAGCTCTTTAACAAAGGCTTTTCGGCAAACATAACGATCAAGTCCCTCATATTTCCCGGCAACCTCGTTCATTGTTCCGTCCTCATTCATGCAGGAAATTTGTTCCAAATGATGTCTTAATCCGATTTCAAAGTCATTGGGATCATGAGATGGTGTAACCTTCAAAGCACCTGTTCCTTTTGCCCTATCCGGATATTCATCCGCAATTATATCAATTATACGGTTTATTACAGGAACATAAACTTGTCTTCCAACGAGGTGATTATACCTTTCATCTTCAGGATGAACGGCTATTGCGGTATCCCCGAAAATAGTTTCCGGTCTCGTCGTTGCTATAATAAAAAATTCGTCTTCATTATCTACATAAGGATACTTGACATAGTAGTATTTGCCGGGTTTATCTTCATGCTCAACTTCCGCGTCGGACAATGAGGTTAAGCAATCAGGACACCAGTTAATAATTCGATTACCTTTGTATATAAGCCCTCTATTGTACAGATTGATAAAAACCTCTGTGACAGCTTCAGAGCAACCCTCATCCATCGTAAATCTTTCTCTTTCCCAGTCGCAAGAATCTCCAAGCTTTCTCATTTGATCAGTGATTCTTCCGCCAAATTCTTCTTTCCATTTCCAAGCTCTTTTGAGAAACTCATCACGTCCGATATCTTCCTTGGTTTTTCCTTCTTCAGTACGAAGTCTTTCGACCACTTTTACTTCCGTCGCAATACTTGCATGGTCTGAACCCGGAAGCCATAAAGCTTCATAGCCTTGCATCCTTTTCCACCTAATGAGAATATCCTGGAGTGTATGGTCCAACGCATGACCCATATGAAGCTGTCCGGTGATGTTGGGAGGAGGAATCACAATTGTAAAAGGTGTTTTATCTTTATTGACAGATGCCTTAAAATGGCCTTCACTTTCCCACATTTCATAAATTTTTTGTTCGAAATCCTTTGGATCATATACTTTAGGTAAATTCTTCATATTTCCTCCTGTTTTAAAACAATTTAATCATAATAAGCATACCCGTGATAGTCATAGACAATCCGACCATTTTAATTATCAAAAGAGATTTCATATCCTTAATAATCCCTTTTCTAAACAAAATATCCGATCCGAATACCACCAATGTTCCTGAAATCAATAAACCTACTCCTAAATTATACATGGCAACCCCCTTTCAAAAATAAAAAAGCAGGCTTTCTCAAAAGGACGAGAAAACCCGCGGTACCACCTTAATTCCAATCGGCTCTTATCAGATAACGGCATGTCACCGGACAATCCTACTATTTTCAGATTATCAACTCAAAAGCGACCTTCAGCATTGATTGACTTACAGGACATTTCAGCCTTGCATCCTGCTCTCTAAAAGTTTAAATGCTTACTCCTCTTTTTCACAGTCTATGATATATTCCTATATTAAAGTTATCTTAACAAAATATAATTAATAAGTCAATTGCATTATTTTAATATCGAGAAACAAAACCTACCTTCTTATAAACCTTCCTCAATGTTTTTCTTCCCACGTCTTCTGCTTTTTCAGCTCCCTTTTGGTATATCCTTTGAAGGTATTCTTTGTCTTTCAACAATTTTTCGGATTCTTCTCTGATAGGTCTCAATTCTTCAATGACTATCTCAGCTGTCGTTTGCTTTAATTCAGCATATCCCTTGTTCTCAAATTTCTGAACGATAGCTTCAGCCGACTCTCCTGTGATCTTTGAACAAATATCAATCAAGTTTTTGACACCGGGCTGTTCTGTGTTATAGCCTATGACTCCGACAGAATCAGTTACGGCTCTTTTAAACTTTCTTAATATATCGTCAGGCTTATCATTGAGTAAAATGTATGAATTATCATTGTCATCTGATTTTGACATCTTGCTTAAAGGATCCTGTAAACTCATGACCTTTGCGCCAATTTTTGAAATGTAAGGCTCAGGAACCACAAACGTGGGACTAAAACGATTATTAAACCTTTGCGCGATATCTCTTGAGAGCTCAAGATGCTGTCTTTGATCCTCTCCAACCGGGACAAGGTCAGTCTGGTACAATAAGATATCGGCTGCCATTAAAACAGGATAATCGAAAAGACCTGCCGTGATATTTCCCTCGTTCTTTTTTGATTTATCCTTGAATTGAGTCATTCTTCCGAGCTCTCCAAAATAAGAAAAACAGTTCAGCACCCAAGCTAGTTCAGCATGAGCTGATACGTGCGATTGTATAAACAAAGTCGCTTTATCGGGATCTAATCCCGACGCAATGTAATTTGATAAAACTTCAAGCGTATTGTGTCGTAAATCCTTTGGCTCCTTAGGAACTGTAATTGCATGCATGTCAACAATGCAAAATATTGAATGATAATCTTCTTGAAGTTCAACCCAATTCTTGATAGCTCCAAGATAATTGCCTAGGGTTAGCGCACCCGAGGGTTGAATCCCGCTAAATATTGTCTTTTTTTCTGACATTTTTCCTCCTCGCCACTTCAAACCATCTCCATGACACTCACGAAGAAGTATTATTAATGAAATTAAGTTCTTAATCTTGGCTTTTATATCATTATATCCTTTATCCCTTTACTGTCAACCGGCAATTTGACAACAAACTCAGTCCCAACTCCTATCAGACTTCCCACACTTATGTTGCCATGATGAGCTTCTATGATTCCCTTTGTGATTGAGAGTCCTAATCCTGCTCCTCCGGTATCCCGACTTCTCGAATAGTCGGCTCTGTAAAATCTTTCAAAAACATGGGGTAAATCTTTTGCATCTATGCCGATACCATTATCTTTTACGCGAATGACAAAGAAATGATTTTCAATCGATGTCTTCACGGTAATCCGGCCTCCTTCGGGCGTAAATTTGTATGCGTTTGATAATAAATTCAATAGCACTTGACTGATTTTATTGCGATCAGCTTTTATTGGTATCTTGTCCGAATTTTTTTCAAAAGTCACAAGCAAATGCTTTTTATCGAATTTACTTTTTAAACGGTCAATAATATCTTCAATTAATTCATTCATTGGAACATCTTCCAATTTGATTTCTAAGCTATAATTAGAAATATCTGTAAGATGCTCTAAGTCATTCACGAGTCCTGTTAATCGTGTAATTTCCTCATGACATTGTTCAAATCTCTTCTTTGTTGGCTCCCATATACCATCCATCAACGCTTCAATTTCATTTTGAAGAATGTTGAGAGGTGTCCTTAATTCATGCGAGACATCTGATGTCAACCTAATTCTAAGATTTTCCTGAGATTCCAGATTGCTTCCTAAGTCATTGATGGTTTCTGCTAATTCTGCAAGCTCCAGCGTACCCGTATTAATATCAGCTTTTTCGCTATATTTTCCTTCTTTGATTCTGGCCGCAGAATCACGAATTTTAAGAATAGGATCAGAAATCTGCTTGGAAAGAACAAAGCTGATTATGGCTGTGATCACAATACCTAAAATCGCAATCAATACAAGCCCTCGATTTAAATTGTTTTTAAATGTAATGTCCGCTTCGGAAAAAACGATTTGTTCTGTTCGTCCTATTTGAAGGACAAGATCCATCTTCCCATCCGTTTCAATTCCATATGAGGTGAAAACCACATCTGATTCTACGTATTGATATCTTCCTTGACCCATATGTCCTTGCGGAGAACCTTGACTGCGCAGAAGCTCCCAAATCAATTGACCACTACTATCCAGCAGCCTAAAAAAAGCCTGATCCTGTCTGGCATATGCAAAAATATAATCCTTCATACTATCAGGAGATACGCCTTGCTCATACATTTCCTTAATATATTCAACATATGCCAAATCCATATCCTGTCTGGATTTCATTTTATAATCATCAAATGTCCTAGCAGAAATATAGATTGAGAAAAAATAAAAAAGTCCAATTAAAACAAGGGCTCCAAATCCAAAATAGATAAATGTCTTAACCCTGAGTCTTATTCTCTTTTTCATCAAACTCTCCTTCAAATTTGTAGCCAAAGCCAAAAACTGTTTTGATATAAACAGGTTCTTTGGGATTATCTTCAATTTTTTTTCGAATATTTTTTATATGTACATCTATTGTTCTGTCAAAGCCTTCAAATTCCTGTCCAAATACCTTGTCAATTATCCCATCTCTAGAAAATTTCATAGATCGGTTGTCTGATAAAAAAGTAAGTATTCTATATTCCACCGGCGTTAATTCAATCTCTTTTCCAAGTTTTTTAACCTTGTGCTCTCCTTTATAAATCACCAAATCACCTTGATTAAAGCTCAAAACGTCACTTAAGCTTTCTAACTGCCCATATCGTTTGAGAATAACCTTGATTCTCATCATCAGCTCCCTTGGACTAAATGGTTTAATCAGATAATCATCCGCTCCTATAGAAAGGCCGTTAATTCGATCATCAATTGTACTTTTTGCTGTCAGCATTATAATGGGTGTATTATTAAACTTCTTCATTTCATCGCATATTTCCTCGCCGGGAATATCAGGAAGCATTAAATCCAGAACAACCAGACTAGGATTTTTATCATAAAAGCTTTCAAGTCCTTGTTCCCCATTATCACACATAATGGGCTCAAATCCTTCTTTTTTTAAATAAGCCTCGACAATCTCTAGAATCTTTTTCTCATCTTCAATCACAAGTATTTTTTGCATATTATCACCCTGTTTTATTTTATAATTATCATATTAATTTTACCTTAATCTGTAAAAGGATGCAACACGTTACTTATGACTCTGTTTAATAAAAATAAACAAATTATAGCTCCCTATTAAATATATTTTTTAAAAACAGTAATATTGCGTCTTTATCTATTGACATTGCAATTAGCCATTAGTATAATAGTTTTGCTCAATAAGTTTTGTATTACTAAACTTTTTATTTAATATTTTGAAGGGGGATATAATGATGCATATAGGTGAAAAGATTAAAAAGCTTAGAGTCAGAAGAGGTCTCACACAAGAAGAGCTTGCAGACCGTTGTGAGCTTACAAAGGGATATATTTCACAGTTGGAAAGAGATTTGACTTCTCCTTCTATTGCCACACTCATTGATTTGTTAGAAACCCTTGGCACCTCACTCAATAATTTTTTTAGTGAAACCGAGGATGAAAAAATTGTTTTTAGAAATGATGACGTTTTTGTTAAAGAAGATGAAAATTACACCATTAATTGGATTATTCCAAATGCCCAAAAAAATATGATGGAACCCATACTTGTTGAGCTTGAAAGCTATTGTGAAACTAAGCCCGATCATCCACATGAAGGAGAAGAATTCGGATATGTTTTATCCGGCAATATCTATCTTCACTATGGCGAAGAAAAGTACAAGGTGAAAAAGGGTGAAAGCTTCTATTACAAGGCTAGAAACAACCACTATCTATCTAATGCAGGCAAAAATACAGCTTGCGTACTCTGGGTCAGTACCCCACCGAATTTTTAGGAGATTGCCATGGGAAACAAAATTATTGAACTCAACAACATTTCAAAAGACTATAATGTCAGGGTACTCGATCGAATCAGTCTTTTTGTCAAAGAAAATGAATTTCTTACGCTTCTTGGTCCTAGTGGCTGTGGAAAAACAACAACCTTGAGAATCATTGGCGGCTTTGAATATCCCACAGAAGGCGAAATTTTATTTGAGGGAAAAAACATCAATCATGTACCACCACACAAAAGACAAATCAATACCGTTTTTCAAAAATACGCGCTGTTCCCACACCTCAATGTATTCGAAAATATTGCATTTGGCTTGAGGATAAAAAAAATCAAAGAGCAGGCCATTAAAGAGAATGTAAAAAGCATGCTGAAGCTTGTCGGACTTTCCGGATTTGAAAACAGAAACATTGAATCGCTATCAGGTGGTCAGCAGCAGCGTATTGCCATAGCCAGAGCACTCGTTAACAAACCGAAGGTCCTGCTGCTTGATGAACCTCTCGGAGCCTTGGACTTAAAATTGAGAAAAGAAATGCAAATAGAGCTTAAAAATATGCAAAGAGAAGTAGGTATCACTTTTGTTTATGTTACTCATGACCAAGAAGAAGCGCTTACCATGTCGGATACCGTCGCAGTCATGCACAATGGTGAGATTCAACAAATAGGAAGCCCTGTCGATATCTACAATGAGCCTGAAAATGCATTTGTGGCGGATTTTATCGGAGAAAGCAATATTATTGAAGGCATCATGCATGATGACTATATCGTAAGCTTCTTGTCCAAAACCTTCAAATGTGTGGACTATGGTTTTTCACGAAACGAATCAGTCCATGTCGTATTAAGACCTGAAGATATTGTCATCGTAGAAGAAGAGGCCGGCCATTTGAATGGCATTGTTACATCTTCTATATTTAAAGGTGTACACTATGAAATGCTTATCCAAACTGAAGATTTTGAGATGATGGTGCAAAGCACCTACAAGTCTGAAGTTGGAAAACGTGTTGGGCTAAGCTTTGGCCCTGAGGACATTCATATCATGTCAAAGGAGGGATAAAAATGGGTAATAAGCAAAAGTACTTGACCTATCCCTATATTGTGTGGATGTTTATCTTCATCCTCTTGCCCGTCGCCTTGGTATTTTTGTATAGCATTACAGAAAAAGAGTCCAATACGATCAAAACCATCAGCTTCACCTTAGAAAATTATCGTCTTTTTTTTGATCCTCTTTACATTGGTGTTATATTGAGATCGCTTTATCTTGCTTTGATATCCACGCTTTTTTGTCTGATATTAGGTTATCCCGTTGCCTATTTCATTTCAAAAGCATCGCCTAGTTATAGAAACACTATTCTCATGCTCTTCATCCTGCCTATGTGGATGAATATGTTGCTCAGGACTTATGCCTGGATGACTATTTTAGGAAACAACGGCCTCATCAACACCTTTATCAGTTGGATGGGACTGCCAAAGCTAAATCTTTTGTACAACAATGCAGCGATCATCATTGGCATGGTATATAATTTTCTGCCTTTCATGGTCCTCCCAATTTATACTTCGTTAAGCAAAATGGATAAAAGAATTATCGAGGCCTCTTATGACCTTGGTGCAGATAGCAAAACTACCTTCAGAAAAGTAATTCTACCCTTAAGCATGCCGGGTGTTATTTCAGGAATCATCATGGTATTTATGCCTGCCGTCAGCTCGTTTGTAATTCCAAGATTGCTTGGAGGCAACAAACAAGCCTATATCGGCACCTTGATAGAAAAGCTGTTCCTTGTAACCGGAAACTGGAACTTTGGATCAGCCATTGCCATAATTATGATGCTGATTATTCTTGTATCCATGTCTGTCATGAATAAATTTGACATCGATAAGGAAGGAAGTGCTAATCTATGGTAAAGAAGAATATTCATCGCATCTATATGTTTCTAGTTTTCATTTTTCTTTATGCCCCTATTGCAGTGCTGGTGATCTATTCATTTAATGATTCAACTTCCAGAGGAAATTGGGGTGGATTCACGTTCAAATGGTATATTGAACTTTTCCAAGACAGAGACATCAAATCGGCCTTGTATTATACAGTTCTTGTTGCTTTTTTCGCGGCATCAATATCAACAATCATTGGAACACTATCGGCTATAGGGCTCTATAACCTTAAAAAAGGACCGCGAGCAATTTTTATGAATTTAAACTACCTCCCGGTAGTCAATCCGGATATCGTGACAGGTTTATCACTCATGATTCTCTATTTATCCGTTAATATGAAATTAGGATTTTTATCCATGCTTTTATCTCATATCACCTTTGACATTCCATATGTGATATTAGCCGTTCTTCCAAAGCTAAAAAGCATGAACAAGCATCTGGCAGAAGCCGCTTTGGATTTGGGAGCAACTCCCTCGTATGCCCTTAGAAAAGTCATCATTCCGGAAATTATGCCAGGCATCATTACCGGTTTTCTGATTGCCTTTACCTTATCTATCGATGACTTTGTCATCAGCTTCTTTACCACAGGTTCAGGTGTGACCAATTTATCCATAGTGATTTATTCCATGGCGCGCAGAGGTGTTAAACCAACTATAAACGCATTATCAACTTTGATGCTTCTTGCCGTACTCATTCTACTATTTTTAATAAATAAAAAGTCGTCCCTGACAAATAGGGATAATAAATTTGATGGAGGTTATTAATGAAAAAAAATGTTCTACTCATCATCACAATCCTAATGGTACTCATTATCTTAGGAGGATGTAGCCCACAGCAATCTGAAAAGGTCGTTCTAAATATCTTTAATTACGGAGAATATATTGATACCGACCTAATTGATGAATTTGAAAGCAAATTCGACGTTAGCATCAATTATGAAATCTACCCAACACCAGAAGATATGTATACCAAAGTAAAGTCTGGTGCTACCTCATACGATTTAATCATTTCTAGCGATTATATGATTGAACGACTTATCAATGAAGGCATGGTTCAAGAAATTAATTATGACAACATCCCTAATTATCAATACATTGATGACAACTTTAAAAAACAACCCTATGATTCAGAGGGTAAATATACCGTCCCTTATTTCTGGGGTACTTTAGGTGTTATTTACAACACAGAAATCGTTGAGGGCACTCCCGATAGTTGGGATCTGCTGTGGGATGAAAAATATGCCGGTCAAATACTCATGATGGACAGCCAAAGGGATTCTTTAGGGGCGGCATTAAAAAAACTCGGTTATTCTCTTAATACAGTCAATCCTGATGAATTGGAAGAAGCCAAACAGCTTCTCATTCAGCAAAAACCAATGGTGATGGCGTACGTTGTTGACGAAGTGCGTGATATGATGATAGGAGATGAAGCCGCTATAGCTCTTCTGTGGTCTGGTGAGGCAGTGGCAGCAATGGGCGAAAACGAAAAATTAAATTATTATGTGCCGGTTGAAGGATCAAATATATGGGTGGATGCCATGTTCATTCCTTCTGACGCAAAGAATAAAGAAGTCGCTGAGAAATTTATCAATTTTTTATGTGAGAAAGAAAACACCTTGAGAAATATTGATTATGTCTGGTATTCTACCGTTCACACTGAAGCGATTAAAGAAGTCGAAGAATTTTTATTTGACAATCCCGGTTTTAATCCTTCTCAAGAAACAATCAACAATACCGAAATGTTTAGGGATCTAGGCACAAATATCAATCTATATGATAAGGTATGGACAGAAGTTCTCTCTGATTAAAAACGAACCCCCTCATATTTGAGGGGGTCGTTTCATTTTATACTCATTTTCTAGAATATTGCGAGCATGTGCAATCAATTTTTCTTCGGTATTTTCACTAGGATACTCTAAAACAATTGCCAGAAGCCTGTCAAGAAGTTCTCCAATAATAGGGCCTTCTTTAATTCCCAACCTTTTCAGCGCTTTGCCGTCAATCTCCATTTCTCTTAAATTCAAAGGATCTTTTCTATTCACGATTTCCATGGTTTTTTGCTCCATGTTTCTTAATCGTCCTATGCCTTCCTTATGCGATTTCCCAATAATATCAGCATAATTTAAGTTAAAGATATCATTTAAATTTTCCCTGCCAACATTTTCTATGAATCGTTTAACTCCTTTTTCACCAATATTCATCTCTTTTAAAGGATGATATCGTATTAATCTCCATACCTTTTGAATAACATCGTTAGAATATTTCAATCTTCTCAATATTTCTGAGCTCATATCGGCTGAAGTGATATGATGTCCGTAAAAATGACCCTCTCCTTTTTCATCAACCGATAAGCAAGCCGGTTTGGTTATATCATGAAATAATGCCGCCAGTCGCAATTCCACCTTAGGATATGTATTATCCATGACCTTCATTAAATGGCTGAAAACATCCATGTCATGATAACTACTTTTCTGTTCAAATCCTATGCAAGGAATCAATTCCGGAATGATATATTGCAAAAGTCCTGATTGAGCCAGCTGAAACATTCCTTTAGAGGGCACCTTCGATAAAAGAATTTTATTTAATTCTATTCTGATGCGTTCTGTGCTAATATATTTAATTTTTTCAGAATTAGCTTTTATCGAATCTAACGTATGCTTTTCTATAGAAAAATCAAGATCCGCCATAAAACGTATCGCTCTAATCATTCTCAGAGCATCCTCTCTAAACCTTGTTTCCGGGTTGCCAATCGCTCGAATTATCCTTTTGACAATATCCTCCAAGCCATTAATCGGATCAACTATAGCGCCGTTTTTATCCATACAGATTGCATTGATTGTAAAGTCCCGTCTGATTAAATCTTCTTCAAGTTCTTTTGAAAATTTAACATAAGAGGGCCTTCTATTATCAAGATACTCCTGATCCATTCTATAGGTTGTGACCTCGTACATCTGATGATTGATAATAACCGTTACCGTGCCGTAATCAACCCCTGTTAAGATCGTTTTGTCAAAAAGAGAAATCATATCAGATGGGAGCGCATTCGTTGTGATATCGTAATCATTCACCTTGAGGCCAAGAAGATAATTACGAACGGCACCACCCACTAAATAGGCTTCAAAGCCTTTCTGATTAAGCGTATCCAGAATATGATATATATCTTCATTTATCTTCATATTTTTAAGTTCTCCTTATGCTTATTATATCACAACTCTTTATAGGCAAATGACAAATTAGTGATTAAGAAAGAATAAAATTTATTAATTTTTTTTACATTTTAGGATATAATATACAAATAGAATAAATCGGCGGTGAATCAATGAAGAAAAAAATTCTTGCTTTCAGTCTTATCTTTATCATCTTATTCACTACACTCTATAATGTTGCTGCCATCAGCTACACAGTGGATAACCCAACTACTCTGCAACAGAATGTAATAGAAGCACTTAGAGATCGTGAAACAAACATCAGCATAAAATATTATGGGACATCAAACGGAATCGAAGTCATTCTAAATTCTATTCTTTCCTACGATGAGTATCTCAAATATACCATCCAGTTGTATAAATGGCGTTACAGTGGCTATGAAAATGATCTGGATATTAAGATTGAAGCAACACATTTGCTCACGAAGGAAAAGGAAATAGCCTCTACAGAAAAAATTAGAACCATTATATCTAATCTAATCACTGAACAGATGACGACACACGAAAAAATAAAAATTATTCATGATTACATTGTAAAAAATACAGCTTATGACACAGAATCCAAATACAGAACACATTACGACGCACTCTTCATAGGTAAAACCGTCTGCCACGGATATGCTCTCTTATTTCACCAATTTATGACCGAGCTCAATATTCCTGTCCGATTGGTAGTTGGCGAAACCGATGAATCTCATATTTGGAATATGGTCATGGTCGATCAAAACTGGTTCCATATTGATGTGACTTTTGCCGATCCCGTTCCTGATCAAGGTGAAATCGTTTCATACCAATACTACATGCTGACAGAAGAACAAATCAAAGAAAGTCATAAAATAACCAGTTCCCCTATTCCTAAATCAGTTCTGTCCTATGACTACCTGTTAAGTCGCAATCTAGACAGCACTGAAAACACCCTATACAGTTCTTTGTTGAAAGACTTGGAATTAAGCTATATTCCTCCAACTCCTGAGGATATCGAAGAAACTCCGCCGCTTAACACAGTTAAAATCCTTTCCTTAGGACAATATGTTCCTTTCAACGAAAAATATGGATGGCCTTATATTGATCTGAAGAACCGCACACAGGTTCCTTTCAGAATAACGATAGAAAGCACCGGAGCCGAAGTGTTTTGGGAGGAAGAAACACGAACCGCCATCGCTGTACTTGGGAAAAATATCGTGAGAGTCCCTGTTGGCGAAGCTTTTATTCTAGTGAATGGGGAATACCGTCAGAACGACACCGTTGCAACTATTAAAAACGGCAGAGTATATCTTCCTATCAGGATAGTTGCAGAAGCTTTAGGCTTCAAAGTAGACTGGGTTCAGGAGACCAAGACCGTCCTCATAAAATAATGCCTCGTCAATCAAAAAAAGTAAAAAAATAATGCCTGGGAATAGAATTTCTAATTCCTAGGCTATTTATTTTCTTCCAATCTATGTTTATGAATTATAAAAATCCAACGCTCTTCACATTAATCCACTACTAAATGTATGTATGCCCTTTATTGTCCTGTTCTTCTTCCTCTTGAGTTGTGCATTCAGTTTTTGATCCATAGCATTCCATGACAGGTACAACAAAAAGAAATCCCACACCCGGTTCGTTAAAGTCATCCAATTCCGCTTTGATTCTTTTGATAATACGTCTTAATTTTTCTTCTTCTTTAACAACACTAAAAACTAACTTGTTGTAGGGTTTTCTTCCATCAATCAATTTTCTCATGCTAGCTAGCATTGGTACGTGAACATTGTGGTCTAGAAGAACTTTTCCCATCCCTTGGCTATCAATAGTTGTCGCTCCTAGCTCTTCATCATAAAACAACTCATGAATGACATCTAGCTTATAAATATCATTGAGTATTAAAAATAATCCGTACAATGTAATCCTCTCCTTCTTCTTCAAATCGTTATTGGTATTATACCACAAATGAATAATCTAAAACAATCCTGTCCTTTGATCTAACCAATCTATTACATCCTTTAAAACACTATCCTTCTCAAATTCATTGAAAATCTCATGGTAAAGATTCGGATAAATTTTCAATTTTTTATCGTTTGACGCAATTCGGTTATAAAAACTTTGTGACGCCTTAGGATCAATTATTTTATCCTCTTCTCCATGAAGAATCAAGCAAGGATACTTGTAATCAGGCGTTCTACGAATTAGATACTCTGTTCCCTTGACTAAAAAGGCATGATATAGTCCGGCTGTCGCTTTTTTGAAAACCATCGGGTCATCCTGATATTTTTTTACAATATCCTGATCTCTTGAAATAAGCAATGATAAATCATTTTTTATTCTTAGCTTTGGAAATATTCTGTTTGACAATTTAATAAAGGCTCCGGTTAATCCTTTAATTGATGGGTTTAAAGCAGTAGCTGCTCCTGATAATATTTGGCCGTTCAATTTGTCAGGAAATTCAATCCCATAAATGGCAGCGATAAACCCTCCCATACTGTGTCCTAACATATAAATTGGCTTGTCCGGATAATCCTCTTTGACTTTTTCGACAATTAAATCCGTTGTATTGATATATTTCATAAAATCATCCAAGTGCCCTGTCAAGCCGTCACTTTTACCATGTCCCTCATTATCAAAACGATAAACGCAATATCCGGCTTTATTCAAAAACTCCGTTACGTATTCATATCGACCAAGATGTTCTGCAAAGCCATGTACAATAATCACCACCGCTTTACAGGAATGAACATGATTTGTTTCACAATGAATATTTAGCCCGTCACCTCTTCTTAATTTGAAAATACTATTTTGCAATATTACTCCCTCCCTTCTCCAATAAACTTGTAATCAAAGCCGTCATAGGAATTGTCAATACAATGCCTATACTTCCAGTAAATGCTCTTATAACTTCAGTCGCAATCACATCCATGTTCATAACCTCAACAATTGAAGCTTGATACGCTATGAAAATAATCAAAATAGGTAAGGACGCGCCTGTATAGGCCAAAATCAGTGTGTTAGTCATTGTTCCCATGATATCTCTTCCTACATTCATCCCTGAATTAAAGAGCTCACTGATTTTAATATCCGGTTTAATGCTCTTTATTTCATGCATAGAAGATGCAATCGACATACTGACATCCATAACAGCTCCTAACGTACCAATCAGAATTCCGGCAAACAAAATACCTCTAAGGTTGAGCTCCGCATCAATAGGTAAATAAGTAATCATCACCGCTTCTTCTGAGCTCAATCCGGACAAGCTAGCCATCGTTCCGACCACATATGCAATCGTTGCTGCTATAAAAACACCGGACAAAGTTCCTAGAATAGCTGATACGCTCTTTTTATTGACTCCAGATACAATCGTTAACGTCAAAGCCGTTATAATCACACAAGAAATCGCTGAAATAAGAATAGGACTCTTACCCTGAATAATATATGGAATCATAAACTTCAAAATAACAAAAATAGTAATGGACAAAGTGATAATTGATTTTATTCCCTTTGAGCGTCCTATTATAATCAGTAATAAAGCAAACAAGATGACAATATATAATTCATAACGATCACGCACAAAACTTGAAATATAAACATTCATCGTATCCGATGTCGTGTCAAGCACTAATAGAATCTTATCACCTTTTTCAACTCTGATATTGTAATAATCATTCCCCCCAAGATTATTTTCTACCAAATACTCTTTGCCTTTGAATTCACCTGATTCAACTCTAACCTTTACAACTTGCCTTTCTTGAACCAGTGAACCTTCATTTACCCCAAGATCCTCGGGCTTCAAGTGGGTCACAATTTCAACAACTTCCCCTCGAACCGTTTGGAGTCCCTCTACGCCACCTGTGTTCGCATATACACCTTCTGAAAATAACATCAAAATAATAATTGTCAACAAAATAATTTTTTTCATAACGAGTCTATTTCCATCATTTCATTTATTTCAAGAATGAACACTTCAGCATTCTTGATTTTTTTCTTGAACTCTTCCGGACTCGCCTCTATAGCCGGAAAAGTATTGTAATGCATTGGAATTACAGCTTTTGGTTTGATAAACGAAACGGCTCTGACAGCGTCTGGCACATCCATCGTATAATTGCCTCCAATAGGAATCATGGCAATGTCAATCTTTTCATCCTCCAATAATTTCATATCATAAGTTAGCCCCGTATCGCCCGCATGATAGATTTTTGTTCCTTTAACTTCAATCACAAATCCACCCGGATTGCCACCTTCAATAACTTGATCCCCTTCCATAATACCGGAGCCATGTACGGCTGCTGTCATCTTGACAACACCAAAATCAAACTGATGTCTTCCTCCGATATGCATTGTGTGAATCCTTTTAACACCTTTTGAAGCAAGATATCTCCCGATTTCAGCATTAGCAACGACAAGTGCGCCTGAATTATCGGCCAACTCTACAGCATCCCCGATATGATCAGAATGTCCGTGAGTAATAAAAATATGTGAGAGATTTGTGAGATTCTCTATGGTTATAGGACACGATTTATTTCCTCTTATGAAGGGATCAATAATAGCTTTGAAAGCTCCCTCTTCCAGCAAAAAAACAGAATGACCCAAATAAGTAATTTTCATTATTCTAACCTCCGCATTTTCTTTATCATACTACATTTTGACTAAAATAATCAATCTAAACTCAATAATATTTTAACATATTAATATTATATTAATTTTGAAAAGGTAAATTGATTTTTAATAAATATTTGATATAATTTGATATAATTAATATGATTATTCCAGCATGGAGGTAACAATGAAGCTGTTATATAATGTCGGTTTGGACATTGGATCGACTACAGTTAAAATAGTCGTCGTTGATAGTCAATACAACATCATCTATAAAGAATATAAACGGCACTATTCTGATGTCCGAAAAACCGTTATTGAAACAATAAAAACCGCTGAAACAGTTTTGAAGAATAATAGAATTAAAATTAAAGTTACCGGCTCCGGTGCTGTGGATATTTCTAAAAGCCTTAATATCCCTTTTGTTCAAGAGGTAGCAGCTCTAACAACTGCCATCGAGCAGAGAATACCCTACACAGACGTAGCCATAGAGCTTGGCGGAGAAGACGCCAAGATTACATATATTAGCGGACAACTCGAGCAGAGAATGAATGGAACATGCGCAGGCGGCACCGGTGCTTTCATCGATCAGATGGCAATACTGCTAAAAACGGATGCCTCCGGTCTAAACGATTTAGCAAAGGATTACCGTGTAATTTATCCCATTGCTTCTCGATGTGGCGTATTTGCGAAGTCAGACATCCAACCTTTACTCAACGAAGGAGCTAGGCAGGAAGATATATCGGTTTCTGTTTTTCAAGCCGTTGTCAATCAAACCATCAGCGGACTGGCGCAAGGACGTCCCATTAAAGGCCATGTAGCTTTTTTAGGTGGCCCTCTCTTTTTCTTGTCTGAACTCAGAAAAAGATTCATTGAAACGCTAGAGCTTTCGGAAGACCAAATTATTTTTCCGGACGACTCTCATTATTTTGTTGCTCTAGGAGCCGCAATATCAGCCGAGGATACAAAAGAAACTGATTTTGAACATTATTTAGATATTATAAAAACCATTGATAGTAGTAGCTTTACAAGAAAAAAAGAGCTTCGTAGTCTCTTTGAGAATCAGAGCGAATACCTCGACTTCAAGCAAAGACATTCGCAGCACAATGTCACACGGGGTAATCTAACGACCTACTCAGGGAAGGCTTTTTTAGGAATAGACGCTGGCTCTACTACCACTAAAGTGGCCCTTATCGGTAAAAGTGGCGAATTATTGTACGCCTATTATCACAGTAATGATGGCAGTCCACTTTTGTCTGCGCTGAATGCATTGAAAGATTTATACCAACAAATGAATGACCAAACTCGAATTGCCTACTCAGCCGTTACAGGCTATGGGGAGCAATTGATAAAATCAGCAATCAAAGTCGATATTGGCGAGATAGAAACAATTGCCCACTACAAAGCAGCCGATTATTTTCTTAAAGGGGTTGATTTCGTAATTGACATCGGCGGACAAGATATGAAAAGTCTAAAAATTAAAAATGGGGTTATTGATTCGATTATGCTGAATGAAGCTTGTTCTTCCGGCTGTGGTTCGTTTATAGAAACCTTCGCCAAATCCCTTAATCTGACTGTGGAAGAGTTTGCTGAACTAGCTGTCAAATCTGACAGCCCTGTCGACTTAGGAACCCGATGCACTGTTTTTATGAACTCTAAGGTAAAGCAAGCACAGAGAGAAGGCGCCACCCTCGGAGATATTTCAGCAGGCATTTCTTATTCTGTCATCAAAAATGCTCTGTTTAAAGTAATTCGTTTGAAGTCTACTGACAACCTTGGCGAAAAAATAGTCGCGCAAGGAGGTACCTTTAATAATGATGCCGTTTTAAGAGCGTTTGAGCTCATTACAGAACGAGAAGTCGTACGGCCCGATATTGCCGGTATCATGGGTGCTTTTGGTGCGGCACTCATTGCAATGGAAAGATACGAAGGCAAATCTTCTACGCTTTTAGAAAAAAAACAGCTCGAATACTTTTCTTACACCACAAATCTTCAAAGATGTAATCTTTGCGGCAATAATTGCTTAATGACGATTAGTACATTTAATGATCAAAGCACCTTTATAACCGGGAATCGTTGTGAAAAAGGCCCGGAGAAATTACTGAGCAAAATGAGCACGCCTAGTCTGATTCCGAATTTGTATGCCTATAAATATCATCGTGTTTTTGATTATCAAGCCTTACCTATGGAAAAAGCCTATAGAGGCCTGATCGGCATCCCTCGCGTATTGAATATTTACGAGGATTATCCTTTCTGGCATACCTTTTTCACGAATTTAGGTTATCGTGTTGTCTTATCTGGACACTCAAACAAAAAAATATATGAGATGGGTATGGATACAATTCCATCCGAATCAGTCTGCTATCCGGGAAAAATCGCACACGGTCACATCAATGATTTATTACGAAAAAAAATAACAAAAATATTTTATCCTTGTGTGCCTTACAACATTATTGAAGACGCTCAAGCAGGCAATCACTATAATTGCCCTGTTGTAACGTCCTATCCGGAAACAATTAATGCAAATATGGAGCTCACACACAAAGGAATTATATTTTACAAACCATTTATCAATTTTAACGAAAAATCTTCTCTTACAAAAAAATTAATAGCTTCGCTTTCAGATGAAAATATTAGCTCTAAAGAAATCAAAGAATCAGTTGAGCTAGCTTATAAAGAATTAGAAAAATACAAGCAAGACGTTAGAGCAGAAGGAGAAAAAGCACTTAAATATATTCAAGATCAGGATAAATTCGGCATCGTGCTTGCCGGGCGCCCCTATCATATAGACCCTGAAATTAATCACGGGATACCTGAAATGATTAATTCGTATGGCTTAGTTGTATTGTCTGAAGACAGTATCGGACATCTTGCAAAGCCTGATAGACCCTTGCGTGTCATTGATCAGTGGTCTTATCATACGCGATTATATGCAGCTTCCGAATTCGTTTCAAAAAGAAACAACATCGAATTGATCCAACTCAATTCATTTGGTTGTGGACTTGATGCGGTCACGACTGATCAGGTTCATGAAATACTTGAACGTAATAATAAAATATATACCGTGATTAAAATTGACGAAATAAACAATCTGGGTACCGTAAGAATCCGGATACGTTCTTTGTTGGCGGCCATGAACGAAAGACAAAAAAGAAAAATCATATCTATGAATAAAACGTCTGCGCCGAAAGCTGTTCTATTTGAAAAATATATGAAAAAAGATTACACCATTCTTGCGCCGCAAATGTCACCCATTCATTTTCAGTTTTTCAATGCCGGTGCGTTCAAGGCAGGATACAATATTGATATATTACCTTCCGTGGATAAGGAAGCTGTGGATGAGGGATTAAAATGCGTCAACAACGACGCTTGCTATCCGTCTATTATCACCACCGGCCAAATGATAAAAGCGCTTAAATCCGGAAAATATAACCTGAAAAAGACAGCTCTAATCATGTCTCAGACTGGTGGAGGTTGTAGGGCCACGAATTACATAGCTTTCATTAAAAAAGCATTATCTGATAACGGCTATGACAATATACCGGTCATATCATTTTCATTTGGGCTAGAAAAGCATCCGGGCTTTAAAATCACACCTTATCTACTACATAATCTTTTGATAGGAATTGTCTACGGTGATGTTCTGATGAGAGTACTTTATAAGACACGTCCTTATGAGAAAATCAAAGGTTCAGCCAATCAATTATATGAACATTGGATTATAGAATGTGTTAATTCCATTGAACAGGGCGGCATCAGTCGTTTCAATAAAACAATCGCCGGAATCATCAGTGACTTTGATAATTTAGAGCTTGATGAAACCCTCGTGAAGCCACGCGTAGGCGTGGTTGGAGAAATCTTGGTAAAATTTCATCCCACAGCAAATAACGATATTGTCCATCTCCTTGAAGAAGAAGGCGCTGAAGCGGTTGTTCCTGATTTATTGGATTTTTTCTTCTATTCAGCATATAATCCCGTCATTAAGCACACCGACTATATCAAAAGAAGCTATAAAAATTATATCGGAGGACGTTTGGCCATATCTATTATGAATTTTTATCGGTTGCAAGTTAAAAAATCTCTCCAAAAGAGCAAAAGATTTGCACCGCCCCTTTCAATCGAGGCACTGGGTCAAATAGCGCAAAAGCATTTATCTCTGGGCAATCAAACGGGAGAAGGTTGGCTCTTGACTGCTGAAATGGTAGAACTAATTGAAAGTGGTGTTGACAATGTTTTATGTCTTCAACCCTTCGCTTGTTTGCCAAATCATATTACCGGAAAAGGAATGATTCAAGAAATCAAGAGGTCTTATCCTGATTCCAATATCGTCCCAATCGATTTTGATCCGGGTGCTAGTGAGGTCAATCAAATCAACCGAATCAAGCTTATGCTGACAACAGCACGAAAAACAATGGATAACAAGGGTAAGATTCCAAAAAAAGTTGTCGACACCGAGGCCATGTAAATAAATATAGTGAAATGGAAATCCTCCTGAACTTTTCGTATAATTGACAAAAATACAAACAAGTGATATTATCATTTTTGGCAAATGCCATTTAAGGAGGTAATTTTATGTCAAGTTGTGATACATGTCCTTCAAACGGATCATGTTCTACAGAACAAAAAAAAACATGTACGATAGAGAATAACCCTCTCAATCATGTTAAAAAAATCATAGGGGTTATGAGTGGCAAAGGAGGCGTTGGTAAATCAACCGTGTCCGCTTTGCTTGCTTATGAGCTTTTAAGAAATGGCTATAAAGTAGGTCTATTAGACGCAGACATTACCGGTCCAAGCATTCCAAGATTAGTAAAGCTTCAAAACAAAAGAATTACATCGTCTTCGGAAAAAGGAATGACGCCGATAACGGCTGCAGGAGGACTAAAGGTAATGTCCACTAATTTCCTGGTTGAAAACGAAGATTCTCCTGTTCTATGGAGAGGACCAATTATTGGAAATCTTGTCAAGCAATTTTGGACAGATGTCATCTGGGGAGAATTAGATTATTTAATTGTAGACATGCCCCCAGGCACTGCTGACGTAGCTATCACCGTTATGCAATCACTACCGATGTCAGGCATCATTATGGTCACAGTACCACAAGATATGGTCTCTATGATTGTTTCAAAAGCCGTGCACATGGCGGAAAAAATGAATGTCCCTGTACTAGGTGTGGTCGAAAATATGAGCTACATTAAATGTCCTCATTGTAACGAAACCATTGATATGTTCGAATATTCAGGTGAAAACTTCATGTCGGAGAATGTCAAGATATTGTGCAAATTGCCGATGTCTCAAGAATTGATTCATTTTGGCAAAACAGGAATAACCGGCGTCAGCGATGATATTTTATCAGAATTTTCTTCAGTCATTAACGTCGTTACCGATTTGAAATAGCGTTAGACCAATAAAAAACATCTGAGTTAATCCGTCGATTAACTCAGATGTTTTTATTTCTCTGATAATTCTAAAATTTTCTCCCATACAAGATCCACATTTAATTTATCAACTGCAGAAAAAGGAATAATTTTCTTTGCATCTTCAATTTTTAGCGTCTTCTTAATATCCGCTATATGCTTTTGTCTTGCACCCTTAGAAATCTTATCGGCCTTTGTTGCTATGATATACCACTCATATCCAAAATGAGTTAACCAATTAAACATATCTACATCGTTCTGTCCGGGAACATGCCTGATATCAATCAATAGCATAATCCCTTTTAATTGATGTCTACCCGTCATGTATTCCTCAATTTTTTCGCCCCATTTTTCTCTTTGTTTTTTTGAGACCTTAGCGTATCCGTATCCGGGCAAATCTACGAGCATATGCTTTTCATTGACACTATAAAAATTGATTGTTTGAGTTTTTCCGGGCTGTGCACTTGTGCGCGCATATTTTTTACGATTGATTAACGCATTAAGCAAGGACGACTTTCCTACATTTGATCTTCCTGCAAAAGCAATTTCAGGGTATTCAGTTTCAGGATGCTGAGATTTATTTCCAGCCGTCATCAGCAATTCGACATTTTTAATGATCAAGTGTCTCACCTACAATCAAAGCTTCTTTCAAGACATCATCCATTGTATCGGCAAAAACAAACCGCATTGTTTTTTTAATATTTTGAGGCAGCTTATCCGCATCTTTTTCATTTTCTTTTGGTAAAATAACCGTCGTAATTCCGGCTCTCTTTGCAGCAAGCACCTTTTCCTTTACTCCGCCAATGGGAAGCACTCTGCCTCTTAGCGTTATTTCTCCGGTCATGGCAACAATACGTCTTACAGGAAATCCTGTAAGTGCTGAAACAACAGCAGTCGCCATCGTAATTCCGGCTGATGGACCGTCTTTAGGAATGGCTCCCTCGGGAACATGGATATGAATATCCATTTTTTTATAAAATTCTTCATCTATCTTCAAGTCTGACAAATGCGCTCTAATATAACTCAAACCGGCTTGAGCTGATTCTTTCATGATATCGCCCAATTGGCCTGTCAGTTGAATTTTGCCTTCCCCATTCATCAAATTTACTTCTATGAATAAAGTCTCTCCGCCGACAGCCGTCCAAGCCAATCCCGTTGCAATACCTACTTGGTCCGTTTTATTAGCCGCATCATATCGATATCGAGGAATCCCAAGATATTTTTCAAGATTTGCTTTATTTACTGTCACTGATTTCAAGTCTTGTTCAATAATTTTAACCGCTGATTTTCGGATAATACTTCCGATTTTTCTTTCCAAGCTTCTGACACCCGATTCTCTCGTGTATTTCTGAATAATTTCCACCAAAGTGTTCTCAGAAATTCTTACCTGTTCCTTTGTCAATTTATGCTCGGCCAGTTGCTTAGGCAGCAGATATTTAGTCCCTATTTCAACCTTTTCTTCATCTGTATATCCTGAAATTTCAATAATCTCCATTCTATCCAGCAAAGGTCCCGGTATGGTGGACGTGCTATTAGCCGTCGTAATAAACATTACCTTAGATAAATCAAATGCCGTCTCAAGATAATGATCAGTGAAGGAATTGTTTTGTTCGGGATCGAGCACTTCTAAAAGTGCAGATGAGGGATCCCCTCTAAAATCATTAGCTAGCTTATCTATTTCATCAAATAAAAACACAGGATTATTTGATTTAGCCTTTGCAATATTTGAAATGATTCTTCCGGGTATAGAGCCAATATAAGTTCTTCGATGTCCTCTGATTTCAGCTTCATCACGAACACCCCCCAAAGACATTCGAATAAAGTTTCGGTCGAGCGCCCTAGCGATGGATTTTGCGATAGAAGTCTTTCCGACACCGGGAGGTCCTACTAAGCAGATAATAGGGCTCTTCATTCTGGGATTGAGTTGTCGGACGGCTAAAAATTCGAGAATTCTTTCTTTCACGTCTTCTAATCCACAATGGTCTTCCTCTAGGACTTGTCTAGCCCTACCAATATTTTTATTATCCTTAGTTGATTTGCTCCAAGGTAAATCAATCAGCCAATCAAGATAACTCCTGATAACTCCTGATTCCGGCGATGAGCTGTTGATTTTCGACAGTCTTTCTGCTTCTTTTTCAGCCTTTTCTTTAGCTTCCTTAGGCATCTTTGCTTTTGCAATTTTTTCAAAATATTCTTCTATTTCATCATTAGCATCATATTCTTCTCCCAGTTCCTTCTGAATAGCTTTCATCTGTTCTTTCAGATAATATTCCTTCTGAAACTGATTGATTTGTTTTTTGACTCTTTGATTAATCGTTTCTTCAAGCTCAAGAACTTTTATTTCTTGGTTAATAAAAACTTGTAGCTTTTCTAATCTTTCATATGGATTAAGCGTTTCCAGCATTTCTTGCTTCTGTGACGGCTTTAGAAAAATATAGGCCACAATAATATCTGACAAACGTTCAGGCTGTTCAATTTCTCTGATTGAATAAATGGTGTCATCTGGGATTTTAGGATTAATCTCGCAATATTCTTCGAAGGAATCCTTCAAAAGTCGCATCATTGCATTGGTTTTTTCGTCAATTTCAATCTCATCTTCCAAATAAATATATTCTTCAATCTCTACCTTCAAATAATCCTCATCGTGGTCAACGACACTAATAATTCTTCCTCTGGTCAAGCCTTCTACCAAGACTCTAATATTGTCTCCCGGCATTCTAAGCATTTGCTTAACTTTACAAACCACGCCAAAGCTATAATAGTCATCCTCGTTGGGTTGATCGACATTGGCATCCTTTTGAGACGTCAAAAAAATCATAGAATCTTGAATCATCCCTTCCTCAAGTGCATTAACTGACTTGTCTCTGCCAACGTCAAAATGAATGACCATATTTGGAAATATATGCATGCCTCTCAAGGGAATCATAGGCAATGTTCTTTTATTAATCGTATATCTTACAGACATTATTATCTACCCCATCATTATTTTTTTTTGCTATTAATTCTATCAGTAATAAACAATTTATTCAATAAAAAATGCCTTGTCAGGCATTTTTTTTCTCATTTTCTTCCGGAATATCCATTCTTTTTTTTGACTTCGAACTGAGAACCATCGTTGGATAGGTATTATTTAGGATAGCTTCTTTTGTAATGATACATTTTTCGACATCATTCCTCGAAGGGATATCAAACATAACATCCGTCATCGTCTTTTCGAGAATTCCCCTCAGCCCTCTGGCACCCGTCTTAATCTTCAGAGCCTGAGACGCTATTGCTTCAAGAGCTCCCTGCTCAATATCAAGCTCAACACCATCAATTCTGAATAATTCCCTATATTGATCCAGTAAATTATTCTTGGTTTTTGTCATGATTTGAATAAGCGCGTCCTCGTCCAATTCCTGCAAGGTAACTATCATAGGCATCCTGCCAACAAACTCAGGAATCAATCCATACTTCAATAAATCCTCAGGTTGAACATGTGTTAAGAGTTGACTAAAAGTCTTATCTTTATTATCTTCAACATTTGCACCGAAGCCCATAGATTTCTTGCCAATCCGTCTTTGAACAATCTTGTCCAAACCGTCAAAAGCGCCCCCAAGAATAAACAGAATATTTGTTGTATCAATCTGAATAAACTCTTGATGCGGGTGTTTTCTTCCACCTTGAGGAGGCACGTTAGCAACGGTACCTTCCAATATTTTTAATAAGGCTTGCTGCACACCTTCTCCACTCACATCTCTGGTAATAGAAGGATTGTCTCCTCTTCTTGCAATTTTATCAATCTCATCGATGTAGATGATGCCTTTTTCAGCTTTTTCAACGTCATAATCAGCTGCTTGGATTAATCTTAAAATAATATTTTCAACATCCTCGCCAACATACCCAGCCTCAGTTAAAGATGTTGCATCTGCGATAGCAAAAGGTACGTTGAGCATTTTAGCAAGTATTTGTGCAAGATAAGTCTTGCCACAACCCGTTGGACCTAATACCAATATATTGGTCTTTTGTAGCTCGACGCCCTTTGATTTCTTTTTATTGTTTATTCTTTTATAATGGTTGTAAACAGCTACTGACAAAGCTTTTTTTGCATTATCTTGCTGAATGACATATTGATCCAGAAATGCTTTTATTTCTGCAGGCTTAGGAAGCTTATTAAATTCCTCGTTATCGATGAAATCAATCTCTTCATCAATAATTTCCTTGCATAATTCAACACATTCGTTGCAAATATATACATTTGGACCTGCAATTAGCCTTTTGACTTGGTCTTGTGTCTTTCCACAAAACGAACACCTCAGCTGCTTATCATCATATTTGGACATGACGGTACTCCTTTATTTTCTATCAGTAATCACTTCATCAATCAAACCGTATTCCTTCGCTTCGATAGGCGTCATGAAATTATCTCTTTCTGTATCAGCCGCAATCTTCTCAATGCTCTGACCGGTTTTTTCAGACAGTATTCTGTTTAGATCGTTTTTCATTTTAATAATTCTTTTCGCTTGTATTTCTATATCCGTCGCCTGGCCTTGTGAGCCTCCTGATGGTTGATGTATCATTATCTCAGCGTTTGGCAACGCAAATCTCTTTCCTTTTTTCCCCGCAGCCAGTAAAAACGCGCCCATGCTTGCAGCCATTCCAATACAGATAGTTGAAACATCCGGCTTGATATATTGCATGGTATCGTAAATAGCCATACCTGAAGTAATGGAGCCTCCGGGACTATTGATGTAGATTTGAATATCTTTATCCGGGTCTTCTGCTTCAAGAAAAAGCAGTTGTGCTACAATCAAACTAGCTGTAACATCATTCACTTGTTCTCCTAAAAAAATAATTCTCTCTTTAAGCAATCTGGAATAAATATCATAGGATCTTTCTCCTCTTCCAGTCTGTTCAATGACATAAGGTACTAATGGCATCTGATTTACCTCCGTTATTTATCTTCTTGCCCTTTTTCTTCAGGAGCAATCTCTTCATTTTTTTCTACAAACTTGACATTATCCGTAATAAATTCTATGGCTTTCCTTCTAGAAACATTATCGGTAATATATTGAAGGCTTTGTTTTTTTAGATTTTCTTTGAACTCGTTCAATTTTCCTTCATCTACTATTTTATATGATTTAGCCAGATTTTCAAGCTCAGTTTCTATTTCTTCATCAGTAATTTCAAATTCTTTTTCTTTAATAAATTTATCGATTACTAATTCAGTTTTAGCGCTTGTCAATGCTTGTGGTTTTATGCTTTCTCGAAGACCGTCCATATTTGCGCCAATCATTTTATAATAGTCCTTCATATCAATGCCTTGCATTGACATTTGTTGTTCAAAGGTCTTTATTTGATAATCAATTTCCTTCTCTATCAAAACATCCGGCACTTCCACCTGACTGGCTTCAACATAAGCAGAAACAGCTGAATTTTGTCTTTCAATCATTTCGCTATCTTTTGCCTTTTTTTCAAGCATCTTTTTTGTGTCTTCCTTCAATTCATCAAGGGTATCAAACTCACTCACATCCTTGGCAAATTCATCATCTAGCTCCGGCAACTCTTTTGCTTTGATTTCATGTATTTTAACCTTGAAGACTACTGCTTTTCCGGCTAATTCTTCAGAATGGTACTCTACTGGAAAAACAACATTTACATCAACTTCTTCTCCCACATTATGGCCAACGAGTCCTTCTTCAAATCCCGGAATAAATGAGCCCGACCCAATCTCCAAAGAATGATTCTCAGCCGTTCCACCTTCGAATTGATTTTCTCCGTCAAAGCCTGCATAATCAATGACGACCGTATCTCCCTTTTCAACCGGTCGATTTTCGACTGTTATCAATCTAGCATTCTGAGTTTGTATTCTCGAAAGCTCAGCCATTACATCTTCGTCAGTCACGGCATATTCTGTTTTTTGAGCCTCTACTTCATCCAGCTTAGGCAGCAACACATCAGGCATTACTTCTACATCTGCTGCAATAACAATATCTTGACCTTCTTTAAAATCTTTTACATCAATCTTCGGTTTATTAATGGGATCTAACTCGAGCTCATCCAGTACCTTTTCGTAAAGCTCGGGCAAGGCGATGTCCAATGCTTCTTCGTAAAAGACTCCCTTCCCATAATTCATCTCGATTATTTTTCTAGGGACCTTTCCTTTTCTAAATCCCGGAATATTAATTTTACCTCTCATTTTTAAATAAGCTTTTTGGATACTCTCCTCAAACTTATCACTGGAAATTTCGAATTCTATCGATACGATATTTTTTTCTTTTCCGACTATTTTAGCCATTGCTCCTCCTTGTATTATATATCACTATTTTTTAATGCATGATTGTATGATTATGAATTTTTTGAATCAACAAAAGAACTTACGAGGGTAAGTCGTCTAAATATTATAACATAACAACTAGTAATATCAACTGTTTTTTGAGACATATCATGAATTTCTGATGAATTCACAAGGCAGCTTTTGCTTCGTAATCTGAATCACGGAAAAAACACACCCTAAACCGGCAATAAATTCGCATTTTTTTACTTGAATTATAATCTCAATGTAATATAATGATACGGTATAAATATTATAAGTGAGGCTGAAATGATTGATAAAATATATTATCCTGAAAACTATCGTTCTTCTCTAAATGTATTAGAAACCGAAATAGCTATTAAAAAAATCAAGGATTTCTTTCAAAAAAATCTCTCTCAGCAATTAAATCTAACACGTGTATCAGCACCTCTGTTTGTTGCACCAGAAACGGGTCTTAATGATAATTTGAACGGCTACGAACGGCCTGTCAATTTTACAATCAAAGACCTTTATGAAAAAAAAGTAGAAATAGTCCAATCTCTTGCCAAGTGGAAAAGAATGGCCTTATACAAATATGCCTTCAAATCAAATGAAGGACTTTATACCGATATGAATGCCATTAGAAGAGATGAATCTCTGGATAATTTGCATTCTATATACGTTGATCAATGGGACTGGGAAAAAATAATTAGCAAAGAAGATCGTACTATTGATTATTTGAAGGATACCGTTCGTAAAATATATGCTAGCTTAAAAGAATTGGATAATTATATCGTCGAAGAGTATGCATTTTTTAGTCCTTTACTACCGGATGATATTACTTTCATCACGGCTCAAGAGCTTGAGGATACTTATCCGGATTTATCCCCAAAGCTAAGAGAGGACGCTGTGGCCAAAAAATATGGTGCTGTTTTTATCATCGGAATAGGAAATGAATTGAAATCAGGCAGTAAGCATGATGGTAGAGCTCCTGATTATGACGATTGGCATCTTAACGGAGACATTATCCTATGGAATCCAATCTTACAATTGGGACTAGAAATTTCTTCCATGGGCGTCAGAGTTGACAGCGAGGCACTCGAAAGACAATTGGAAATAACCGGAGATCAAGACCGAAAAAGAATGAGTTATCATCAGATGATTCTTAACAATGAGCTTCCTTTGACCATTGGTGGAGGCATCGGTCAGTCTAGATTGTGCCTATTCTTTTTGAGAAAAGCACATATAGGTGAAGTCCAATCATCAATATGGCCCGCTGATATGAAGACCGAATGTGAAAATAGAGGAATTTTTCTACTCTAATTCCTGTCTATTGTTTTTCTATCTGTCTAGCTAATTCATTCAAGTATTCCCATCTTTCATATTTATTGAGGAGCTCTGCTTCCAGCAGCTCCTTTTTTTTCATCATTTCTTGAAGAAAAATATAATTGCTTGCATTTTTTTCTGCTTCGCTCTCAGTATGGGCTATTTCTCTTTCAAGCTTTTCAATCTCGGATTCAATCTCATCAAATTCCTTCTGTTCAAGAAAAGAAAACTTAATTTTTCTAGTTCTAGATACCTTCTTTTCGCTTTGCTTTTCTGATTTCTCGTTTTTTTCATCAAAATCATCGCTCAGACGATTTTTCTTTTCAAAATATTCAGAATAATTTCCCGTATGATGAGCAAGCTTCCCATTTCCTTCAAAGGAAATAATATGTTGGCACACCCTGTCAAGAAAATAGCGGTCGTGTGAAATAATCACAGCCACTCCTTCATAATCATCTAAAAAATCTTCAAGTATTTGAAGCGTACTTAAATCCAGATCATTCGTCGGTTCATCAAGCATCAGAACATTTGGGCTTTCCATCAATGTTCTCAAGAGATAAAGCCTTCTTTTTTCTCCCCCGGAAAGTCGGCTAATATAATTATATTGCACGGCACCAATAAAAAGAAATTTATCCAGCATTCTAGAGGCAGAAATTTTCTCCTTTTCTGATAATTCAAAAAACTCTCCCGCTTCCTTGATATAATCGATAACTCTCATTTCCTCATTTAGCGTCTCACTCTCTTGAGAAAAATAACCCATTTTAACCGTTTGGCCAATTTTTACTTCTCCGGAATCCGGTATAATTTCTCGATTTATGATTTTCATCAGGGTTGTTTTTCCAGATCCATTAGGCCCGATAATGCCAACTCTATCATTTTTTTTAAAAATATAACTAAAATCCTTCAACAATAGCCTTTGTCCAAAGGACTTGTTTATGTCTTTTAATTCTATCACCGTCTTTCCTAATCTAGATGTAGGTGCTTTTAAGTCCAGATAATCAGCAGCAAAATCACTTAATCCTTCTTTTAAACCTTCAAACCTGTCGATTCTTGCTTTTTGCTTTGTAGTTCTTGCCCTTGCACTTTTTCGAATCCATTCAAGCTCTTTACGATATAGCTTCTCGTTTTTTTGACGACTTGCTTCTTCTATTGCTAATCTTTTCGTTTTTTCTTCAACATACGACGTGTAGTTGCCTATATACCTTTGTAAATAACCTCTTTCAAGTTCGATCATGTGATTAGTCACTCGATCAAGAAAATAGCGATCATGAGTCACCATCAAAAGAGCTCCTTTTCTGGCATTTAGGTATTCTTCCAACCATTGTACCATATCACTGTCCAGGTGATTTGTCGGTTCATCCAAAATCAATAAATCGCATTGAGAAATCAAAGCAGCAGCTAAAGCTACTCTTTTTCTTTGGCCACCTGACAGATTCGCCATTCTACTATCAAATTGATTAATATCCAGTTTCGTTAAAATGCTTTTTATCTCACTTTCATAACGCCACAAGCCTTTTGAATCCATCATTTCTGAAAGCACAAGCAATCTTGTGCGAAATCCGTCTTCTCCTTTTTCAACCTTTGATAATACCGTTTCATACTCCGAAATGATATTCATTTCCAAGGCATCCTTTTGGAAAATTTGATTTATAACCGTACAATTCAAGTCAAAATCGGGGTCCTGAGACAACATTTCTATCCTCTGATCCCCGAAAATTTGAATTTCCCCGCTGTCAGGATCATCTTTTCCAAATATAATGTTGAGCAAAGTGGATTTACCGGTTCCATTGATACCTAACAGACCTATTTTATCTCCATCATTAATATTAAAGGAAATATCTTTAAATAAAACCTTCTCTCCATAACTCTTATGTAAGTTGTTAATTTTTACTATCGTCACAGGCTACCTCTTTCTTCAATTCGATCTTTATTCCAGCGTTTCAAAATATTCTTCAAGCGTCAAGCCGCTTTCCCATACCAAAGAAGCTAATTCTACTCCTAAATATCTTAAATGCCATGGTTCATAAAGATATCCTGTAATACTCTCCATCCCCTCAGGATACCTGATAATAAATCCATACTCGTGTGCGTGTGCATTGACCCACTGCCCTTCATTCGTATCTCCAAATGAATCCTCAAGCTGTAAACCGACACTTTCAGCAGTAATATCCATGGCCAATCCCGTTTGGTGCTCACTTTGTCCGGGTAAAGCACTGTATTTATCAGCATACTCTTGTCCGTAGTTATTAACATATCCGTCATAAAGTGAAACCTGTGTCAGATAAGACCGATAACCTGACCTTGCAACCAGATAAATATCATCTTTTTTTGCAGCCTCGAACATATTAAACAAAGCTTCTGAGGCTTCTTTTCTCAACTGTCTGATTTCAGGATTAGGTAAGCATGTAGGCACTTGTACCGTTACAAGATCTTCCGGCGCATAATCCTCCGGCAAGCTCCTAGATTTATTGATAACAACATCCAATGCGTTCGGATTACTAACCTTTCCATCCTCCAATAAAGTTGCGGTCAAGGTATTCGCCACCATAATCTCAGCTTCAATTCTTTTATTTTCGCTTAACACTAGGAATCTGAAACGTTCTCCCGTGATGGCATCATCGGGAAGCCTTAAGGATTTTCCGTCAACCAAAAGCCGTTCGTTCAAGGATTCAATTTCAAAATCTATATCCTTTCTGTCAAGCTCAATCTCTACAAGTTGTCCAGCTTGCACAAAGCCCTTAGGCATTAATACTTTAAATTCTCCTCCTGTAATATCCGTCTCTATAGGCTCTGTCAAAACAGTCGACGTATCCGAGACTCCGTTGCTATGGCATGCTCCTAAAATAGTCATAATGCCTGCAGCTAATATAATCAAAATTAATCTTCTGCTCATGTGAAAATCCTCTCCTGTCATTCTTTTCCTTAAAATATATCCTTTTTTTGCTTTTTCTTCAAGCTTTTCTCTAAATAAAAAAAACCCTAAGCACGAAGCTAAGGGTTCTTAGTGTCAACTATTATAGACTTACGATGTTTTCAGCTTGTGGGCCTTTGTTTCCTTTTACTACGTCAAAGCTAACTTCTTCACCTTCGTTTAAAGATTTGAAACCGCTTTTTTGGATTTGTGAATAATGTGCGAACACATCAGTTCCTTCCTCTGTAGTAATAAAACCAAATCCTTTTTCTGAGTTAAACCATTTTACAGTACCTTTCATATTGACTGCCTCCAAATTTTTATTTCTAAATTGCTGTAGACTGATATAAATAAAAATCTTAACGCAAATCAACACGATTTTACACTCAATTCCATTTATTCATTCTTTACTTACAATTAGATTCCTTTTAATAATACACTATTCTCAGAAAAATGCAAGCTTTTTTGAAAAAAACTTATTACATTTTTTTAAAATCTAGTGTAAAATATGATATCTTCAATTAAAAGAAAGGAAACCATCATGAAAGACCTTGTAGAAATAAACTTAAAAATGAAATCCCTTGTTATATTTAGAAATATACAGGAAAATTTTATCGTCAAAAAATTATGTGAACTATTAATACCAGAAACAGATGTCACAAAGCAAGTCAATCAATATGCCTCTTTTGCCTCTGCTTTATTTCAAGAAAACCCTAACCTTAGCGAGCTCATATTGAACCTGATTCTTAATGATGAAAATATCTATGTGCAAAAAAAGGGACAGCAACTTGAAACATCGTTAGTCTTGGATGAATGCGTCAAAAACGAGCTGACAATTCTTGAAGAATTCGGAAATATTACCTCTAATGACATCAAGAGTCTGATCAATTATCAAGGCTATCTTCCTAACTGGAAAAACTCCTCTTTAAACTATTTCAATATATATGACCAACGCATCAGAAATATTTCCGTCTATGGCTATGGCATTTATTCAAAACATCATACCTTTACAGTTGAAAACGGAAATCTAGTTCCTGTCATCAATCCCGATAAGGTTAAACTCAACGATTTAAAAGGATACACGGAGGAAAGAAAATCTGTGATAGACAATACCCTCGCCCTAATCAAAGGACGGCCTGCCGCTAACACTCTTTTATATGGAGATGCCGGAACGGGTAAATCTTCAACTGTCAAGGCGATTGTCAATGCCTATCAAGATGTAGGACTAAGGTTAGTCGAAGTTCCAAAGAAACAATTAAAAAACATCTCCGGCCTAATGGATAGCTTGAGCCATAATCCTTTGAAGTTTATATTATTTATCGATGATTTATCCTTTACCCGAAACGATGACGAATTTGGTTCATTAAAAGCCATCCTTGAAGGCTCAATCTCTTCTAGACCACAAAACGTTGTGATTTATGCCACAAGTAACCGCAGACACTTGGTGAAAGAATCTTTCTCCGAACGAGAGGGAGATGATATTCACCTCAATGAAACGATACAAGAGTTGACGTCATTGTCTGATCGATTTGGTTTATTGGTCAGCTTCTTTAGGCCCGATAAAAAGCAATATCTAAAAATTGTCCACGAATTAGCTCTTCATTACAACATAGACCTGCCGCTTGAATTACTAGAGCTAGAGGCTGAACGATTTGCCGTCAGAAGAAGTGGAAGATCTCCCCGAATAGCAAGGCAATTCATTGAATATCTACTCACCTTGGAATAAATCATGGGGACGTGTCAAGGGGACGTTTTGATTGACTCGCCGCGAGTCAATCAAAACGTCCCCTTGACATGCTATAAAATACCTGACATCTTTGTCACTTCAAGTCCATTTAACTGCCATACCTTAATAATTTCGTTCAATCCTACAGAATCACTTGCCATATGCCCTGCCACGATAATATTACCAATATTCTGATCTCTCACATCCTTAATGACATCTTCCGGCGCATGCATGGCTATGATTGTGCCTACACCACAATCAAAATAAGCTTTATAAACATCCGAGCCACCGTTCGTACCCCCGGCATACAAAACCGCTACTTTGCCGGCGTAATCGGACGGTTTGCCACATCTGATAACCGGTTTTGCCATCGCATTTTGATAAAGTGTTATCTCATTTAAAAAATCCAAGAGGTCTTGTAAGGTTGTTCTTGTATTGTCGCCTATTTGCTCATTAATAAACTTCTGAACAAAGTTTTCACCAATAATATCCGCAGGCATATGTATGTTCATATAAGGCATGCCCAATAATTTTGCAGCAGAAGAAGCGCGATCATAATTTGACACATGTGACCCTATTTCGACAGTTTTTTTCTTTTTCTCCAAAGCCTTCTGCGCTCGATTGATAGGAACTCCAAATTCTATCATCTTATCAATTTGTCTTTCCATTACATAATGAAAATCTACAATGGCCGTATCCGCTTTTGGGTGATGACTGACGACTAAGTCATAACCTAACTCTTTAGCCAAAAGCAATTCCGGCGTCTCCATATCGACACCTATCAGTATTTTTTTAATATTGTCTCCCGGTACACTTATAGTCGTATCTTGAGGTTGCGTCTCTAATCCGGCTAAATCCAAAGCCATTTTCATAATTTCATTCGTATTCATTTGCTAATCCTCCTAAAGAATTTTATATAATTTTTCTCTCTTCCACATTCCATTCAAAAGTCAAAACAGTTGATTCTCTTGATTTGTGCAAAAAAATCTTTTGTCCATTTAAAATCACTGCACTTTCAGCCTCCCAAAAGCTAACGGAGCAATCTTCTCCGGTTCTATTACACACAAACACAGGAAGACCTGTTTGAACAGAGCGCTGCTCCCATTCACCCTCAGGACCATAGAGTCCAGGTCCCCACGAAGATGGCGCCACAATAATTTCGGCTCCCTTTTGATATATCTTGTCTGCAATTGATGGGATATATGCGTCAGCACAAATCATGATTCCGATCTTAACCCCTCCTAAATCAAAGACTTCAACTTCCTCTCCCGGCGAAGACCAGTCATCAATGATTGAATTGAACTTCCTTTGTTTTCCGATAATTTTTCCTTCTTGTCCCAGCACAAAGACTGAATTGAATAAAAACGGACCCTCTCTCTCAGGAGAACCAATAAGAGCCGTCGTTCTATACGGCTTTATCTTCATGGCTAGCTCCTTCATCCATTCATTTGGTTGTTCAGAAATCCAGTCACATCCAATCAAATGCTTGAATTGAAGCCCACTCACTGCAAGCTCCGGTGTAACAATTAGATGGCTTCCATTTTCGGCTTCTTTTAAAACATACTGTTCAATCAATCTCATATTATGGGAGATGTTTCCTGCCTCAAGCAACAGGTGCAGCAAGGATATCTTTATTTTACGCATGTGACCTCCTTTGTCATTATTCCATAAAGATGATTCTTTTGCCGGTACGTTGTGCATATTCTATCTCGCTTTTTGTGCTTTTCCCTATATAACCCTCTTTGTTGATGACAAAAATTTCATCAGCCATGTCAATTTTTCTTTTATGCATATCATCAAGCATTTCTTTAACCTCATCCGTTAAAGACTTACCGTATTCCTTATCAGCATGCCCAAAAAGGCCCACCGATATGACGATACAACCTTGGAGTGTCAACTCTCGTTGTATCCGAATAAAATCATCTTTAAATCTTGTACTCCCACATAATGTCACCACTTTATAGCTACGCTCCATATACCCTCCAATTAAATTAGAAGTTTTTTCAATTTTCATAAGCTTTCTATTAAGCTTGAGGAGGTTTCCTCTTCGCATGTGAAATATTTTCATAATATTCAGCAATGCCCAGAAGCTTTTCATCTTCATGTGCGCTTGCAACAAAAGTAATGCCAACAGGTTCTCCTGTCTTTCTATATCCTGTCGGAACATTAATGGCAGGATACCCTGCATAAGCATAAATTGAACTAAAATAATTGCTAAGCGTCACCAAAACATCGTAGGTTTTGAGCTGTTCATCGATAGCTTCCTGACATTTTTTTTGATCCCTACTTAGCATTTTAAACCAAGATTCTTTTGTGATACTAGAAAAATAGGCTTCTTCTAATAAATCCTGCCCATAAGGTGCCCTTTCGTTAAGATTTTCATGGTTGAAGTTTATAACATCTTTCAAGGTTATGTGTGGAGTCCCCATACAATTCGCAAAATACTCCTGAATACTGTGCTTAAACTCATATTCTAAAACTTCATTTTTTTCAATTTCAAAAACCTTGTCATTAATATATATGCTTTCTATGATAAATCCATTTTTTTTCATTTCTTCAAGTGCTTCATGAAGGATTAAAGCATCATCGTCTCTATATTCTGCTTCTAAACTTCTATTTACCAAAACACCAACCTTTATCGGAAAATTTAGCTCATATTGGGTCTCTTCTAGCATCACTTTTTGACAGTCCTTGCCTTTTACACTTAAAAAATGATGCAAAATCCTGGCGTCTTTTACGCTTTTTGTAATAGGACCTATCGTATCGAGAGATGGTGCGATAGGAATAGTACACCTTGAATCCCAAGCATTCCAAGTCGGCTTATACCCAACCACACTGTTTTGATTGGCAGGACAAATTATCGACCCATACGTTTCACTTCCTAAAGCAACACTAGCTAGATTTAAAGCAACACTCACTGCAGACCCTGAGCTCGATCCTCCTACATCAAAGGTCCCATAAGGATTAATCGTTTGTCCCCCTAAGGCTGAATATCCGTTAATTCCCTTGGATGACATATAAAAAGCCCATTCACTTAGGTTCGTCTTTCCAAGAATAATTCCCCCACACCTTCTTATCTTTTGAATCGTATCAGATTCATCGATGACCCTTGCATCTTCAAGAAACTTTGCGCCAGCTGTATTATGCATCTGATCCTTAGTTCCAATATTATCCTTTATAAGAAAGGGTATGCCATGTAGCAACGAACGTCTACGTCCTTCGAATAGCTCCTTATCCATTTGTGCGGCTAACTCAATTGCATCGGGATTCAACTCTATAACGGCATGAACTTGCATGTTATATTTCATTATTCTACTCAAATAAAAAACAACGAGCTCAGAAATCGTAAATAGTCTTTGATTTAAGCTTTCTTGTAAATCTAAAATGTCTTTTTCCAACACCAGGCTTTCAAGTTCAAGGTATCTACTCGGCGATAATTTATTCATTTCTCCTCGAAATTGCGAAAAATCCAATGGCTTGTGTGTCATTTAATATCAACTCCTTAACAAGCATTATATTATACTTTTATACAATTGAAAAGAATTTGTCTCTCAAAAAATAAGCAAGTCGCGACTAGGCGACTTGCTCAAAAGGTAACTATCATACTAAATCCTAAGGTGTTATCTAAATTAAAATGCATTAAGATAAATCTTCTTGATGTCTTCAACACTAAGCACTCTAGCCGATCGAGACAACAATCTACGCTCTTGATAAGCCTCTTCCGCCCATCCGTCGGCTTTGCTTTTGTCTGTGATGTTTAAATCTGATAACGACGTTGGAAGATTGACGCTTTTCATCAGATGATTAATCGCATTCAATCCAGCTTCAGCTGCTTCTCTTTCTGACAAACCATCCGTAATCTCTCCCATAGCCTTAGCGATACGCGCAAATCTTTCTTGCTTAGCTACTTTAATATAATTAAAGCTAGAATTAACCAAACAAGTTAAGCTTGGTCCATGAGGTACATGAAATTCTCCTCCGATAGGATAAGCCAAGGCGTGTATTAAGCTTGTTCCCGAATTATTAAGCACAAGTCCTGCTAATAAAGACCCAAGCGCCATCTGATATCTGGCTTCAATGTCATTCCCATCGGCAAATGCCGGTCCTAACCATTTAGTAATGATGCTAATGGATTCCAAAGCGATACTATCAGTCAAAGGATTTGACATATTTGATACAAACGGCTCTGCAGCATGAAGAAATGCGTCGAAGCCGGTATCTGCTGTCACCTTTTGAGGACAAGTCACAGTTGTCATAGGGTCTATAATTGCAACACTCGGCATAATGTTTGCAGAGGCTACCGCTTTTTTTACATTGTTTTCTTCATCCAAAAATATAGCATGCTTGGTTACTTCTGAACCGGTACCTGAGGTTGTTGGAATCATGATGGATGGAATGCTTTTGTTTGGCACTTTTCCTTTTCCGAAATAATCTCTTACTTGAAGCGGATTTGTCATCAATGCAGCGGCCATTTTAGCAACATCTAGGATGCTTCCTCCTCCCATCCCGATAATTAAATCTACTTTTTCCTGCTTTGCAAATTTTGCCACGTTTTCAGCTAAATCAGTTGTCGGTTCAGGCGTTCTTCTGCTTTCATATTGTGTAATGAACTCAATTCCTTCTTCCTTTAATAATTGCTCCACTTTCTCAACATAGCCGTTTTTCTTGACGTTGTTGCCTGTTAAAAAAAGAACCTTCGTTGCTCCTAGCTTTTTAGCTTCTTTTCCTGTTTGATAAATAGTATCTAACCCAAATATGATGTTGGGTGTATTAAAGTTAAATGTATGAAACATAATATATCCTCCTTTGAACGTTTTTTAATCAATATCTTCAAAAATGTCTGTTCTGATATCTATCAAATGTTTTCTCGTCAGCATTTCTGCAAGATTTATGTCTCGATTGAGCAAGGCTTCAAAAATCATCTGATGTTCTTCTTTGTATCGTGAGATTCTTCCTTCCTTCTGTAGGCTTTTAAATTTCATGCTTCCCCACAATTGACTGCCTCTCAAATTATTTATGTTCTGAGCAAATTTTGACAATACATCATTGTAAGATGATTTTGCTATAATATAGTGGAATTTCTCATCTAATTCCTCAAATTTTTCAATTTCAATATTTTCAAGTCCTTCTGATTCTTCAACGATGAGCCTTAGATTTTCAAGATCTTCTGTGGTTGCTCTTTGAGAAGCCAGCTTTGCTAGCTGGGGCTCTAAAATAATTCTAGCCTCAAATATTTCTGAAGGACTGATACCATCGTTTTCGGTCAAGTCATCAAATTCAGACTGTTTGTCCTTACATTCAGCGACAAAGGTACCTAATCCAGACCTGACCTCAACCAGACCCATGATTTCAAGAGCTGTCATTGCTTCTCTCACCGTTGATCTGGAAAGGCCAAGTTCTACTGATAAGTCTCGTTCAGAAGGCAATTTATCTCCGCATTTTAATCGCTCGTCATCTATCAGACCTTTAATCTGATCTACTACCAACATATACAGTTTGCGGTTTTTCTGAACTTCTTTAAACATACTGCTCACCCCTTAAGCCATTTTGTTCATTATTTTATTGATGCATTTATTGCTTTTTTACTTCGACGCCGGCCCATTCTTCGTAGCATTTAACCATAGCACATAAATCCTCGTCACCATAACCTTTTGACTGGGCTATTTTAAGCATTTCACCTGCGACAGACAAAACAGGCATTGGCATTTTAATCTGTTTAGCTAAATCTAATGCCAATCCAACATCCTTAAGCATCAAAGCTGATTTAAAGGCAGGTGAAAAATCTCTATTTACAATTTTAGGTGTCTTGGATTCCGCCATAGCACTTTTAGAGCCGCCACCGCTAACAACCTGAACAAAAGTCTCCGGATCTATGTTGCATTTGGCCGCCATTACAATCGCTTCCGCTAAGGACATCATATTAATTGCCAACATAGTGTTGTTGGCTAGCTTAGTATACGATCCCGCTCCCATAGGTCCCATATAAAAAGATTTTTTTCCCATTGCTTCAAATAAAGGAATGCATTTTTCATAAGTCTCGAAATTTCCACCACACATAAATGTCAACATACCTGAGTTCGCTTGTACACCACTTCCAGTAACCGGTACATCTAACATTTCTATTCCATGCTCAGCCAATTTATAGGATAAATGGATATTTGAATCCGGTGAAACTGTGCTACAATTGATGACCAATAATCCTTCATGTGCACCAAAGACAATGCCGTCCTGTCCTAATGATATTTGCTCCACAATGTCACTATTTGCAAGCATCGTAAAGACTACCTCTGTTTTTTCAGCAACCTGTGCAGGTGTTTTAGCGACTTCAGCGCCTAATTTCTCAAGCTCATTTGACTTTTCAACGGTTCTATTAAAAACCACAAGCTCATAACCAGCTTCAATCAAATGCTTAGCCATTGGAAATCCCATAATGCCAAGTCCTATAAAACCAATTTTTTTCATGTAATCCTCCTTTTCATTATGATATCAATTATGCCTGAATCAATTTTTTATTTTTCTTTTTCAAAATAAACATAGTTATTATAATCCCAAGTCCAATCGCATCTGTGATGTATCCAGGCCAGAACAAAATCAGACCTGCAAATGCCATCAGTGCACGCTCAGGCCAATTCAAATGATCCTGGAAATATCCCATAACACCGCTCGCTATAGCCGGCAATGCAATTAATAAGCTCATAACCAAGTAAACCGTATCAATCCATCTTCCCTGCAATAACATTTCCGGAAAATAAACAAAGGTGAATGGTAAAATAAATAGAAGCAACGAATATTTAACTCCCGTATATCCGGTTTTCATTGGATCTGCTTCTGCAATTGATGCTGCTGCAAAGGCTGACACACAAACAGGTGGCGTTACATTAGATATAGCCGAGAACCAAAAAGCTATCGTATGGGCAACAACCTTGTCAATACCAAAGGTCTGTAATCCGGGAACTACTATCATTGCAATTATGAGATAAGTTGCCGTTTGCGTCGCACCCATGCCAACCAAAGCACCTACTATAGCTGTTAATCCTATTGCCAAAAACATACTTCCAAATGATAAAGAGATTACGAGAGAAGCAAACTTCGCACCAAGCCCTGCTAATACAATACCTCCCATAATTATCCCAAGCATTCCGATAGAAGATCCCACTGATAAATTATTTTTCCCTCCAAGTTCGAGTGCATCCATAATTGTTTTGATTCCCATTTTACTATTTTTCGTGAACCAGCTTAATACAATTGTACTAATTACGGCCCAAAAAGCAGCTAGATTCGGAGAATAACCTTGGAATAGAAATACAAAAATAATAATCAATGGTACAATAAAAAACCATCCTTCTTTAAAGGTTTCCTTGAAATCCGGAATTTCATCATCCGGCAAATTTCCTATATTAAATTTTTTCGCCTTATAATGAACAGCAGTCCCTACCCAATAAAAATATAACAACGCAGGTATCGCATTCATCGTTATTACTTTTAAATATGAAGTTTGGGTTAATGTTGCTAGCAAAAATGCGCCCGCCCCCATAACCGGAGGAAGAAACTGTCCGCCAGTTGAAGCCGCAGCCTCTATCGCACCTGCATCTTCAGGTGAAAAACCAACTTTTTTCATCATTGGAATTGTAAAAGCCCCTGTAGAGACAACATTGGCCACTGAGCTTCCACTGATTGATCCAAAAATACCACTTGCAATGACCGCTACCTTGGCAGGTCCTCCGGACCAACCTCTTGTCAAAGAGAGTGCCAATCTAATGAAAAAATTGCCGGCTCCCGATTTTTCAAAAAAAGCTCCTAAAATTATAAATGGCAATACATACGTCGCGAAGGTATTCGCGATAATACCAAATATACCTTCCATCGAGCTGTACATGAATTCTACAATCCTTCCCGGAGTAAATCCAGGATGAGCTAATGTGCCTGGCATATATTTTCCAAAATATAGTTGGAGTAAAAAAACGCTAGCTACAATCAGCAAAGTTCTTCCAAGTACTCTTCTTGCGATTTCGAACAATAAAATTATCCCAATTACACCGAACCAAAAGTCATATTGATTGGGCATCGTGACCCTTCTCACATAATTTGTGTATTCAAGCATCCAGTATCCAAAGGACGCAATTGCAAGAATAATTAGCACAACATCGTAAATGGGGATTTTCTTCTGCGTTCCCTTGTTTCTTATCACGGGATAAATCATAAAGCTCAACACAACATTAAACATAATGTAAAATCCCCTGCCGGTTATGGTCCCTAAAATACCAAATCCAGCGGACAAAAGAAACAAAAGGGAGAATGTAATCGAAGCATATCTAAAGATGTATTTAGAAATTCCCTCAAGTTTTCTCGTTTTCATATTGATTCTGTCCTCCTCATGAAATCAAATAAAATAACGAAGCATAAAAATCTTTCTGACTACTAAACAAATCGGACAGTCATAAACTATTGAATTTAAAACTGCCCGAAAATTATTGTCAATATACCTTTTTAGAAAATTTTTGTTTTAATTAGTTTTCATCAAAGAATTTCTTGGCACCCGGATGAATTTCAGGTCCTAGAGCCTCAAAAGTCTCGCTATCTTCTTTCAATTGCTCCCAAAGGATATATCCATCTTTCAGTGCAGCCATGTTTTCAGGTTGGAAAGCTGTTTTTGTCATTTGATAAACAACATCATCAGGCACATCTTTGTTAACAATCCAATACACACTGAAAAACGGCATTTGAACAGGCTCAGTCATCCCTTTATATACATCCTGTGGTAAATTATCCCTATAATAGAATTGACTTGCCGCTTCTAGCTTATCCATTTCTGCATCACTAAAAGGAATGACGATAACATCTTCAGTTTCACACAATTCCGTAATAGCACCTGAAGGTGCGCCACTTTGACCAAAAGCATCGATTCGGCCTTCCTTGATGGCGTAAGTTGCATCTGCGAATGCAAGGTATTCTTTTTTCACATTTAGACCAAGTGCGTTAAGAATGATATCTGAGTTATACTGAGCTCCAGATCCAGGAGGTCCAACAGATATCGTCTTGCCTTCAAGATCGGATATTGTCTTGATTCCAGAACTTCTTAAGGCTACAAAATAATGTGGACTAGCATAAGCTTTAGCAACACCTCTTACATTTTTACCGATATCTCCCTGTCCTTCAAAAGTATCAATACCGTTCCAAATTTCATACACCAAAGAACCATAAGTCAATCCTGCATGCAATTCTCCTTTTGCAACACCGATTGCATTTGCAACAGATGCTCCGGTCGAAACATTTGTTACATTAAGTCCCGGTAGCTGTTCAGATAATAGGTTTGCTAAAACACCAATCATGTAATAATAAACACCACCCGGAGAACTACCCCCAAAAGCAACCTGAAAAACCTCACCGGAAGCTGCAGTTGTTTCAGCTGGAGCTGCAGTTGTTTCAGCCGGTGCCGCAGTTGTTTCAGCCGGAGCTGCAGTTGTTTCAGCCGGCTTTGGAGCACAACCAGAAAAAGCACTTAATGACAACAATACAATTAAAAACAACGCTATCATCCTAAATTTCTTGTTAAACATTTGATATCCTCCTCAAGATATTGTTTTTTTATGTCTTTACCTCTGATGTCAAGCTTTGGTACTGAATCAAAATTATTCGTCGTCTTATGGTATGGTGGTCGTACCACAAGCCCTCATACCAATATTACACTTTCAAGATACCATGAAAACCTTTTCTTGTCAATAGCAATTAAATGTTGCATTAAAAAAACTTCCTGAGATTGCTCAGGAAGTCAGTTGTTAATTTAATTGCTCAATTATATCCTTCAAGTCATTTTCAGTTCCTACATTTCCGGGGAAAATAACATAGGATAATCTGTTATTGATTTGCCAGACGGGAATACCCTCTCTAATTTGTCCTATAACCTTTGTTGTTCTTACCTCAAGACCTTTTGTGCAAATATCACTTGAAGTAATTCCTCCTTTGGCAATCAAATAACTTGGCTCCGTTTTAATTCCTCTGACAACTTCAACAATGGCATTTGAGATTATTTGTGATATATCCATATTTGATCTGCCAAGCTGATTATCAGATTTATTTAGCTTTCGGCTCGTGTAAAGGATAATGCTCTGTCCTAAATTGATGAATTGATTTGCAATCGAAGCAACTCTTTCAATTTCTTCTTTCCCACTAAATTCTGAACTTAAAAGCTTTTCAACATCTATTTCACAAGATGCTACATCATTTAACTCTAAGGCGTTCTTTAACTGTCTAGTGCTTTTGTTGACATGCGAACCTACGACAATTAATCCGCCACGTCCCTGTTCCACCTTAATAATCTCTTCTCTAGTTAATAGTGGTCGCCTTTCTATGCCACACCTTATTCTAACAAACGAAGCTGCCGTCCTAAAAATAAACTTCTTACCCTTTTCTTCGGCTTGAAGTAAACCCAATGTAAATATTTCAAGATCACTATCCTCAACTGCATTTACAATCACCTTGCCAAAATTGACCACATTTAATAGCTTCTCGGCAATGGCCTCAGCGCCTCGGACTCGAATATCCTCCAAGCTAATTGAAACTACATTTTCAGCTAAAAACTTTCGATTAGTCTTTTCCTCAATCCATTCTTTTAAATCTGAATTCTGATATCCAAAAACCAGATCTTTTGCAAATTCAGACTTCCCGACTGGAGTCCAGCATCCATCCTCCTCAATATAATGAATATCATTGTAAGTGAAACGATGTCCTTCTTTAAAATAGGGGATGATGATTTCACCATGAATTTCTGATAACATTCTTTTCTCTATTTTCTCTTTGATAACTTGCGTTTCCATAGGATAATGACCCCTTAAGGTAGAGTCTCCTCTGGCTATAACAACAAAATCCTTTTCTGCCAATTCAGCTGCGGTCATAATATTATCCATTATTTCATCCAACAAAATTCTTGCTTCAGAATCACTCATCCCACGAGTATTAGTCAAGATAAAGAAGATTATCTCATCCAAAAAAGCTTCTTGTAAAACATCGACATCCCAAACCGTCAATACCTTAACATTATTAACCGTCTGTGTCCCTGTTGGATCATCATCAAGCACCACAATTCTTCTCCTGTCTTTGATGACTGCATCTCTGATTTTATTAATTCTATAAGAATCAATATTTTCAAGCGGTATTCCTTTTAAAACTTCATCTCGTTTCATTTTTGACATGACTGCATCTCCTTCATCAGCAAACGTTTACAAGATTATATCAGATTCTATTAATAATCTCAATCATTCTATCAGTCATGCTTTTATTCTACTCAAACAACTTAATCAGGTTTTTAAGCCAAATTTAATTCTTGAAGTTTTTCCTGAGTCGGCAACCCTGTTTTCAAATCCCATCCCATGCTTTTATAAAAATCATCAAGAATAACATCGGTATGAGCTACCAGACCTTTACCTAAGCCATCAGGAGCCGGTTCATCAGTTAATCTAACCGGTAGCTTCTCATCCTTCCGGTCAAATCCTTCTCTAGCATTGAACATTCTTTCTAAATTGATTACTCTTTCAGAACACTTCAACAATTCAGTCAAACTAGCATTATTTCCGGTAACCGCGTTATATAGACCGGTCCAAGTGCTACCTTTAACCGCTAATGTAATACTGGCAAACAAGCACACACCCATTAAATTCGTTAACATAGATAGTTCCATAAATGGTTTGACCCACTGTTTATTGCCGTCTTCAAAAGGGGATGCCTTTTCATTTATGCCAAGCTCAGGCTCAAGATACCCAAATGCGTCGATAACAGAAGCATAAGGTCTCAAGTGATCTGCACCTCTTGGCGAAATCAGATGTGATAATGACTCTCCTTTGCTAGCTCTCACGCCACAAGAGGCCAACTCCATTCCTTTAACCTGGAATATATATTTTTCAGCTTCCGGTCCTATTTGTCGGGCC
>JAFGVC010000079.1 GCA_016938195.1 Tissierellales bacterium
AAAACGAAAAGCAATCTATATGGAACTACAACAAATTCATTATGATGAAGTACCTATGATTCCGGTATTTTACTCTTCATATCCAGTCGCAATGTCTACAAACATTGAAGGGTTTGTTCAAACGCCACTTGGCAACTACAGATTCGAAAATCTTGTAAAATACTTAGATTAGGCAAAAAAATAAAAGGTTGAGTACAATCTCAACCTTTTTCTTAATTCAAAGAGAATAGGAGGTCAAATGTCAACACTAAATTATATAATGAAAAGAATACTGCAAATTATTCCAGTGATGATAATTGTTACTATTTTAATCTTTTTCATGATTAGATTGATACCTGGTGACCCGGTAACAGTTTTATTAGGAGAAAAAGCAACACCTGAAATGGTAAAGCTTTTAACTATAAAAATGGGACTTGATAAACCAATATATATTCAATATTTATTTTTCATGAAGGGTCTAGTAACATTTGATCTTGGCAATTCATTACATTATAAAATACCTGTTTTCGACTTGATCAATAAGCGTTTTGTAGTAACTATAACGTTAACTTTCTTTACTGTTATTTTTTCGGCGCTTATCAGTTTCGTTACGGGATATATGGCAGGATTAAAAAAAGATAAAATAGAAGATCAAATAATAAGAATGGGTGCATTAGTAGCACTATCTATGCCACAGTTTTGGGTAGGTTTGATTTTATTAATAGCCTTTGCGGTTAAAATAAATATTTTTCCCGTAGGTGGATGGGGTACCACATGGCCAGAACACTTGCGTGCAATTATTTTGCCGGCATTTACTCAATCACTGATGACTGCTGCATTGCTTGCAAGAAATTTAAGAAATGGCGTCGTGGACACTTTAAAAATGGACTTTGTAGATTTTGCAAGGAGTAAAGGTCTAGATGAACGTTCTGTAAAGAGAGATCATATAATCAGAAATGCATTGATTTCATATATCACATTACTATCAATGCGGATGGCTTATATGCTGGGAGGAAGCATAATTATTGAAAAAGTGTTTGCCTTGCCGGGCATAGGTGCACTAATGATTGATTCAATCTACAGTAGAGATTATGCTGTAATACAAGCTGTAGTTATAATATTTGCAGTAATAGTAATAACTATAAATATATTAACTGACATTGCTTATTCGTTTTTAGACCCAAGAGTAAAATTGGATTAGAAAGGGGAGATCAAATGTCTAAAATAAATATTGATGCGAAAAATACGATTGATATTAGTTTATCAAATAATAAAAAAACCCCTTTATTAAAAAGAAGCATGTCGATTAATGTAGGGGCAGTTATGGTTAGTATAATGTTGGTATTCGCTATATTTCCGAATTTAATAGCGACTCACAATCCAACAGATATAGATTTTGGAGCTATGCTTCAAGCACCATCAAGTGAGCATTATTTTGGGACAGATAATTATGGAAGAGATATTTTTTCAAGGGTAGTATATAGTACAAGAATTGATTTAACTATTGGTGTTATTGCGACTATTGTACCTTTAATTGTAGGTACTATATTAGGACTTTTAGCGGGTTATTATGGCAGATGGATAGATACAATATTAATGAGAACTCTGGATGTTTTTATGGCTTTTCCATTTATGGTATTAGTAATCGCAATTGTTGCAGTGCTTGGACCAGGAATAAATAATGTTTATATAGCTATTTGGTTGGTAGGATGGAAATATTATGCGAGGTTGGTGCGAAGCAAGGTTTTGGTAATAAAAAATTCAGAATATATTCAAGCGGCAAAAGTTTTAGGGTATAGTGATGCAAGAATAATCTTAAGACATATTTTGCCTAATGCAATAAGCTCAGCTATAGTATTTGCAGCATCAGATGTGGTAATGTGTATGTTGGCAGCGGCGTCACTAAGTTTTTTGGGACTTGGAGTTCAGCCACCTACTCCTGAATGGGGTTCTATCATTGCTGATGGAAGAGCATATATTTCGACGGCATGGTGGATTACAGCTTTTCCAGGATTGTTTCTGGTAATCGCCGGAACAGGATTTAGTTTATTTGGCGATGGGCTATCAGATTTAATTAGAACCAAAGGAAGATAATAGGAGGGGCCAAGTTATGAAAAAAATACTTGAAATTAATGGATTGGTTACAAGCTTTATTCTTAAAGATGAGACTATACAAGCTGTTCAAGATGTAAGTTTTTATGTGAACCAAGGAGAAACTTTTGGGCTTGTAGGAGAAAGTGGTTGTGGGAAGAGTGCCACTTGTAGATCGGTATTAAGATTAATTAGGGATCCAGGAAAGATATTAAATGGAGAAATAATTTATAAAGGGATAGATTTACTTAAATTAACAGATGAGGAGATGGTTAATTATCGTGGCAGTGAAATTGCTATGATTTTTCAAGAACCGATGACCGCTTTAAATCCGGTGCTTACTATTCGCAAACAAATATATGAAGCATTAAAAAGACAAAAATTATCGAAAAACGATATGGAAATAAAGGCCATAAATTTACTGAAAAAGGTTGGTATATCATCGCCTGAACAAAGATTAGATAATTATCCTCACCAATTTAGTGGTGGGATGAGACAAAGAGCTATGATAGCAATTTCACTAGCTTCTGAGCCAGCTTTATTAGTTGCAGATGAACCTACTACTGCATTAGATGTAACTATTCAAGACCAGATTATTAAATTAATAAATAATCTGAAAATTGAAATGGGCATGAGCATAATATTAGTAACACATGATCTAGGAGTTGTAGCTCAAATGTGTGACAGAGTTGCTGTAATGTATGCTGGTAAAATAATGGAATCAGCAGATACTTTAACTCTATTTAGTACACCAAGACATCCATATACAATAGGATTAATGAATTCTATACCGCATACCGATAAGGAACATGGAAAACTAATACCGATAGAAGGTAATCCCCCGAATTTGTCAAATCCTCCAATTGGATGTCCGTTTGAGCCGAGATGTAGATATAGTGAAGAAATATGCAAAACAAAAGAAGCGGAACTAATAGAAATAGGTGAAGGACATAAAAGTAGGTGTCATTTTATTGATAAATTAATAGATGTCAAAGGAATTATTGAAAAATAATTGGAGGTGCTCAGAGCAATGGTTGATAATAAAAAAATAATTCTTGAAGTTAACAATTTGTCTAAGTTCTTTCCGGTTAAACGTTCTGTCATTGATATGATTACGAAAAAACCTGTTTTGAATGTAAAGGCAGTTGATAACGTTAGTTTTAAAGTATATCAAGGAGAAAATTTAGGGCTAGTTGGAGAAAGTGGTTGCGGTAAAAGCACTTTAGCAAGAACAATTATTCGTCTCTATGAACCGACAGCAGGAACAATAACTTTTAAAAACAAAGATTTTACGACTTTGGAAGCAAATGAATTAAGAAAAAGCAGAACTGATATACAAATGATATTTCAAGATCCATATTCGTCTTTAAATCCAAGAATGTCTGTTTATGAAACTTTAGCTGAAGCTATAAAATATCATAAAATCTGTGAAAAGGATAAAATTCCAAGCAAAGTAAATGAGCTTATGGATGTAGTAGGGATTCCTCGATATGCAGCGAATCGTTTTCCAGGAGAGTTCTCAGGTGGCCAAAGACAACGTATTGGCATAGCAAGAGCATTAGCTGTAGAACCGGAAATTATTTTAGCAGATGAGCCTGTTTCAGCACTTGATGTTTCAATTCAAGCTCAGATAATAAATTTGATTAACGAATTAAGTGAAAAACTGGGGCTTACGGTTTTATTTATAGCTCATGATTTAGGAGTAATTAGATATATTACTGATCGTGTAATTGTAATGTATTTAGGTAAAATTGTTGAAATAGGAAATACTAAAGATTTATTTACACACCCGAAACATCCATATTCAACTATTTTAACTAATGCAGCACCTGAATTAGACCCAAGATTAAGAAGTAAAGAGATATTAATTGAAGGTGAAATTCCAAGTCCAATTAATGTACCAACGGGATGTAGATTCCATCCTAGATGCCCAATTGCTTTTGAAAGATGTAAAATAGAAGAACCAATTTTAACAGAGTATGAAAATGATAGAATGGTAGCTTGTCATAAACCATATTAGTGATCTGGAGGAGGAGTAACATGAATAAAATATTAATTGAAGATATGTCATGGACAGAATTTAGCGAAGTAATGGCTGTGAATGATTTGGTAATAATACCCGTAGGAAGTATAGAAGAGCATGGATACCACAATCCTTTGGGAACTGATTATTTTATAGCAAAAAAAGCGGCGTACGATATAGGAAAATTGTCAAATGCTCCGGTAGCACCTATTATGCCTATAGGAAACGCAAGTAATTTAATGGGATTTCCAGGAACAATTTCAATAGATCCAGAAGTACTGAGAGATGTATTGCTGCAAATTTGTGAAGGGTTTATTCATCATGGGGCAAAGAGATTTTTGTTTATAAACGGTCATGGTGGAAATACTTCGACAATTAAAATGGTTTCAAATATATTGTTTGATAAATATCAAGTATTTTCAACTCAAACAGAATGGTGGATTACACTTAAGCAAATGTCAGAATTTCCTTGTAATGATCATGGTGGAAAGTATGAAACATCAATGATGCTGGCAGTTGATGATACAATTGTTGATATGTCAGTGGCTCAAACGGTTTTAAGAAAAAATTTGACTGATAAAATTATTTACGATGATTTTGGATTAAAATTTAATGGAGTCGCTTTACCCCCTAGTTTTTCGTTACACACTGTGACAGCAGTTGGGAATTATGGTGCTAAGGCTGAAGAAGCTTCAATTGAATTAGGCGAAAGAATGTATGAAAAATACATTGAATATTGTGTAGAATTAGCAGAAGAAATTCGTAAAATACCTTTGATGAAATAGGAGGACAATATGAAAAAAATATTAACCAGTGAAATGTCATGGCCGGAATTTTCAGAATATGTAAAAGGGAATGATACGATAATAATTCCTGTTGGAGTACTTGAAGAGCATGGTCATCATAACCCTTTAGGAACAGATACACTTATTGCTGAGAGAGCGGCTTATGAAATCGGAAAAAAAGCTAATATTGCAGTGGCTCCTGTCTTACCTTATGGTCAAACGTCAAATATTCTTGATTTCCCTGGCACTATAACTTTAGACCCATTTTTATATAAAAAATTACTTATTGCTTACGCAGAAAGTTATATTCAGCATGGCATTAAACGGATACTTTTTGTAAATGGACACGGTGGCAATACAGATGTTCTTCAAATGGTTTCAAGAACTTTATTTGAGAAACATGGCACATTTAGTTTTTCAAACCAGTGGTGGGAAGTTTTACCACAACTAAATAAAGAATGGAACTGTGCAGATCATGGTGGTTATTTTGAAACATCTTTAATGTTGGCAACAAATGAATCAATTGTTGATATGACAAAGGCAAAAACTGCACCTTCTGTCAGATTAACAGAAAAAATTTTTTATGGTCATGGATGGAGGTTTAACAATACCAGAATAAATGTTCCGTCTAATTTATATAATATGCAAAAAATAGGGAATGTAGGCAATCCACCACAAGAAGCTAATATTGAACTGGGAAAACTAATGCTAGAAGTGTATGTTGATTTTAATGTTGAGCTAATTATGGAAATGAAGAAAGTTAGATTTAGTTAAAACTATATTATACGAGGAGATATGAGAATGAAGAAAATAAATTTAGTAATATTGGGAGCATTAGGAGTGGTTGGCCAAGAAATGTTAAAAGTCCTCGAAGAAAGAAATTTTCAAGTAAACAATTTAAGGCTTTTAGAGCATAAAAAGTTTGCAGGTACTATAGTCAGATTTCAGGGTAAGGAGTATAAAGTTGAAGAAACAAAAGAAAACTCATTTGACGGATCAGATATTACATTAATAGCAGTCGGAAATAGTATTTCTGAATATTACATGCCTTTCATAAAAAAAAGCGGCTCATTAGCAATAGATAACAGTAGTGCATTTAGACTGAAAGATGATGTGCCTTTAATAGTGCCTGAAATCAATCCGGAAGAAATAACAAATCATAATGGAATCATAGCAAATCCCAATTGTTCAACAATAATTGGACTAGTTGCTATAAATGAATTAAACAAATATGCGCATGTTAATAGAATGATTGTCTCAACGTACCAAGCAGTGTCTGGAGCTGGTATTGAGGGAATGGCTGAATTGAGAAAAGGGGTAATTGCAGATACAAATAATGAACCATTTGAACCTAAAATTTTCCAACATGAGATAGCATTTAATTTAATACCGCATATTGATACGCCACTTGAAAACGGATATACAAAAGAAGAAATGAAAATGTTTTATGAAGGCAGAAAAATATTAAAAAATGATAAGTTAATGGTGAACTGTACTTGTGTTAGAGTGCCAGTAATGAGGAGTCACTCAGAATCAATAACGATAGAAACAGAAAAAGATATAACAATAGAAAAAGCAAGAGAGTTATTGAAGAATGCTCCGGGAGTAAAGCTGGTGGATGATTTAGAGAACGGACAATATCCAATGCCAAAAGATTCAAGCAATCAAGATCTGATATATGTCGGGAGAATAAGAAGGGATATTAGCAAAGATGGATTAAAATCAATTACGTTATGGTGTTGTGGAGATCAAATAAGAAAGGGAGCAGCTACAAATGCAGTTCAGATTGCAGAGCTAGCTGTAGAAAAAGGCATTGTCTAATGGGATTGATAGTACAAAAGTTTGGAGGAACCTCAGTAGCAACTGAAATGTCTCGAAAAGCAATTTACAATAAAATTAAAAAAGCAAAGGAAGAAGGAAATGATTTAGTTGTTGTAGTATCAGCGATGGGTAGAAGAGGAGAACCATATGCTACAGATTCTATACTAGACTTGATACGCAATAAGTATACTAAATACGATGTGCGAGAATTGGATATGGCATTTGTTTGTGGAGAAATGATATCTGCAGCGGTTATCACATCATATCTTAAAGATATGGGATTAAAAGCTATAGCTCTTAATGGTCAACAAGCAGGAATACTAGCAGATAATAATCATTTTAATGCATCTATAATTTCTATTGACACAAAAAGAATCAATAAACATTTGTTAGAAGGCAACATTGTAGTCGTTACAGGAGGACAGGCAATTAACTCCAATAATGACTTCACTTCATTGGGAAGGGGAGGAAGTGATACTTCAGCAGTAGCCTTGGGTAATGCTCTGGGGGCATATGAAACAATAATATATACGGATGTGGTTGGTATAATGTCAACAGATCCAAGGATTATCAAGGAAGCAAAAATCATCAAACAAATAAGTTTTGATCACTGCCTTAAATTAGCGGAAGAGGGAGCAACAGTAATACATCCAAGAGCAGTAAAAGAATCAATATTGCATCCCGAAATCAAGTTATATGTAAGGTCAACATTTTCAGATGACTTAGGAACATATGTTGGAGAAATGTCAACTCAATTGATTCCACAGGTAGTAGGAATTACAAAGATTAAAATGACATCAGACAAATCCAAAGATGTAAAGATTACATTAGTTGGAAGTCATATTAATTCTCTTGAGAAGCAAATACTAAGAATAATCAATGAAAATCAAATAGATATTGAAGAAATAGAATTTCACGATAGTTTTGCTTCGCTTTTGATTGAGGAAACGAATACGAATAAAGTAATTTCTTTGTTGCACAACGAGTTTATCGCATAAGTTTGTTTGAAATCATTTTATTATTGAAATGCATATAAATTAGAGGAGGAATATCACATGAAAAAAACTTTAAATTTTCTTATGGTTCTGGTGCTTTTAGT
>JAFGVC010000013.1 GCA_016938195.1 Tissierellales bacterium
ACTTCTATTTCCAATGTGTTCAATCGATAATATAAGTCAGACCTAAATTTTTTCTGGAAGCTTAATCTCTTTAAATCAGCATTAGTAGAAGCGATTACCCTTGCATTCGTAGGAATAAGTCTGTTGCCACCTATTCGCTCAAATTCCCTTTCTTCAAGGACACGAAGTAACTTCGTCTGCATATCAAATCCCATCTCACCTATTTCATCAAGTAAGATTGAACCATTATTTGCCAGCTCAAATTTCCCTTTCTTGGTAGAAGCCGCTCCTGTAAATGCTCCTTTTTCATAGCCAAAGAGCTCCGATTCCAATAATTCATTTGGTATAGCACTGCAGTTTATTTTAATGAAGGGATTGGAAAAAGTAGCTTTGTTATGATGATGAATCGCATTTGCTAAGATTTCCTTGCCCGTACCGGTTTCACCAATCAGTAATATTGGCAAATTAGAGGAAGCTGCTCTCTTGGTCTGTTCAATCAAAGCCTTAACAATATTAGTTTCCCCAATATAATCCTTAAACGTATAGGTACTTACTTGCCTAGAAATACTATGGTACAAATCAACAGCACTGTTCTCGCTAGGCATTTCCGCCATAATCTTTTTAAGTGAAGCCAGATTGTTGAAGTAAACTATGCCTATCGCACCCAGTAGCTCCTTACCGTCAAACACAGGAATGTGCGAAGCAATGCCAAGATTTCCATCCAGTCTCGTTAGGATTCCCTTATCCGATTCACCCGTCTTCATTACAATCTCAAATCCAGTATTAGGAACAACTTCATCGATATTCTTTCCTACTACATTAATGGGTTCTATACCCGTAAATCGTCTACTTGATTCCGAAAAAAAGATAATACGTTTATCTTTATCGACAATTAAAGCCTGATCAAATGAGCTGTCTAAAACCCGGTCTAATAGACCCCCTCGTTCAAAAAAATATTCCTTCCTGATGTTTAAATTCATCTCAAATCCTCATCCTTCCATCAAAGAATTGTATCATTTTGAATCATTGTATCATTTTGACCGACTTATTTCAATACATGCAAAATTATTTGTTCTGTCCTGCTTGATGAGCATAGGCTAATGTGCTGCCATTTCCTGCAACTGATAAATCACTATATGGATTGTAAATTGGATTAGTCACCACTTTATATAACTCATAAATTTGCGGCAAAAAAGCCTTCCAATTTCCAATTTCCTCAGAGCAATGCTCTGCCCAAATCTTGCCGTCTTCTTCGTCTTCTTTCTTTTTTGTCCCTACAGCAGTTGATTTTCCAATGACTCCAAAATCCGTCTTCTGCCATTGATGAATTCTATACCCAAAAACCTCAGGATTTCGCAAAGCTTCTTCACCAAAACCTATCGCAGAAACGAAAATAACATGATCATAAATCACATATTCCTTAATCCAATCCGGTACAGTATTAATATCTTCGCAACGGATGTATAGATTCTGTCTTGTCCCGTCGTTCCAAGTTTGTGGAGCGATATGAATAGACCCTACAATATTATCTTCTTTTGGCTTCACAGCCCATTCAAGCGGCTCATGTTGACTAGGATGCCAAAGAATAAAACATTTTTCTAAATTACTCCAAAACCAGTCTATCATTTTTGGTGTGATACCATCATGTTCCCACTCTAAATGGGTTGCTTTCCCGTCATAAAACACTTTTGATTTCATTACTTCCTCCAATCTAAAAACCACCATAACGATATTGTCGTTCAGGTGTATCAACCAAATCATCTTCATCAATTTCAGCTACACAACGTACCATAGAACCGTCTCCTAGCCACCAGCGAATCGGAAAAGCCATAAACTTAAAACGCTTGCCGACAACCTTCTCAAGATCCCCACCTACATTTTCAACGCCAACAATACCGTTTCCCATCATAAATTTATGACAAGGCTCCCATGTACCATGAAGTCCTGCTTTTTCAAGCTTTCCATAGGCCTCCATATATTTTTCCTCGCCATAAATTTCTATAAATGTCTCCTTATGAAATTCTGCATAGGCTTCTCTACCAAATTTATCAATGTATTCTTCAGTTATTGGCTTTCCTGAATTACCGATTAGATTCATCGCAGGAGGTCCGTTTTGACCCATCGTTGTATGAAGTGGATGGTCCAATGCTTGCATATCCATAGCGACACATCTTGGCTTGTATTTTTCAAACCATTGTCCAGCCTCGCGACCACATCCGCATGAATAATGATAATAGGCTTTTGAGTCATCAAATTTTAGATGCATCCCCGTTCTTAAAACCAGAACCATCCCTTCAACCTCTTCATGTGTAACACCGGCTCTTCTTAGCGCATCGTCCAAGTGTTCAGCTTTTATCAACCCCCAGTCCTCAACCTGAATATCTAGACAAACTGCATCTCCGTAATAAGCATCCAAAGGCATTTCGTGTGTATATCGTGCTCTTTTTCCATCAAACTCATATTCCATTACATGACGCGGCGCATCTGCATGTGTTCCGCAATGCATGACGACATCAATTTTCTGCGTTAAAACACCACTTTTCGCAAGATTATGCATGGTATCTATTTTAGGCTTTGCAAAATAAGGCCACACCGGTATATCTGCATGAAAAGGATGTGTTAAATCAACTAATACTTTTTTTCCCATCATATTTCTCCTTTACAACACT
>JAFGVC010000080.1 GCA_016938195.1 Tissierellales bacterium
AACTTTAACAGTGTACCACCTACGGCCTTGGGTGTCAATATCTTTTTTTGATTTTGATGTTGTTTTTTTGATGTACAATCTTTTTCTTCTTTTTTAAACCTTCTTAATTAGTATGATAATCCTTCATCTTAAAGTTTGCTGATACGAAATAATTATTTATATTTAATCGAATTAAAATGTTTAGCCCGGACCCGGCTCTTACGTTTCCGGCTAATTCGCCATAATAATCCTCTAAATCGTCTATATTGTTTTCTTCATACATTCCTATTCCATTTTCTTTTACAGTGATATAGGTTGCTCTCCTTTTAAGAAATTATGGATAACTACACCTCTAACTTTAATGACTTGTTATAATCTATCTTTTCATTCGCTTTCTATAATAACTAAGTGGTAATCGTTTCAAGTAATGATTCTCATTTTTCAGCTATATATTAGCCATAAAAATATAATCGTGAATTTATCTGTTTTTGTAACCGAAAAACTTGCACCAATAAAATGATAAACGCTACATATTTTGCACAACAAAAAACCTCTCCAATTATAGAGAGGTTTTGTATATCTCGTTTTTTTTTATTATATTATTTGAATTTATTATTTATACAATCCCTTGTGCCATCATAGCTTCAGCAATTTTTTTGAATCCAGCGATATTTGCACCGGCTACTAGATTATACCCGAATCCATACTCGCCTGCAGCTGCAGCAGCGCTATCGTGAATATTTTTCATGATTTCTTGAAGCTTTTGATCGACTTCTTCAGCCGTCCATGCCAATCTCATGCTATTTTGAGACATTTCAAGTGCTGAAGTTGCAACGCCACCTGCATTAGCAGCTTTTCCGGGTCCAATAATTACGCCTTCTGCCATAAGAAACTCAAGAGCTTCGTTAGTTGTAGGCATGTTTGAAGATTCGCAAATGAATTTGACGCCATTTTCAACAATTTTCTTAGCATCTTCCAAGTGGATTTCATTCTGAGTTGCACATGGCATTATCACATCCACTTTTCTTCCCCATGGTTTTTCTCCCGGAAAGAATTCTACACCAAACTTATCTGCATAGTCTTGCACTTTATCTTTGCCTGATCCACGCATTTCAAGCAAATAATCTATTTTTTCACCCTTGATGCCATCAGCGTCATAAACATATCCATCTGGTCCTGATATAGTGACGACTTTTCCACCAAGCTCGTTAATTTTTGTGATTGCACCCCATGATACATTGCCAAAGCCTGAAATCGCAAATGTTTTACCTTCAATTGATTGTCCTTCATGCTTCAACATTTCTCTACAGAAATAAGTAGAGCCAAATCCTGTCGCTTCAGGTCTAATTAAGCTTCCACCATAAGATAACCCTTTTCCGGTCAAAACACCATTTTCATATGCGCCTCGAAGTCTCTTATATTGTCCAAAGAGATAACCAATCTCTCTTCCGCCAACTCCGATATCTCCTGCAGGGACGTCAACATCCGGTCCGATGTGTCTGAAAAGCTCGGACATAAAGCTTTGACAAAATCTCATGATTTCAGCGTCAGATTTTCCTCTTGGGTCAAAGTCAGAACCACCTTTACCTCCGCCAATCGGAAGACCTGTTAAAGAATTTTTGAAAATTTGCTCAAATCCTAAAAATTTAATGATTCCTACATAAACAGTGTGATGAAATCTCAATCCACCTTTATAAGGTCCTATAGCGCTGTTGAACTGTATTCTAAAACCTCTGTTGACTTGTACATTTCCGGCATCATCTACCCAAGGCACTCTGAATAAAATTTGTCTTTCAGGCTCGATTAATCTTTCTAGAAGATTACTTTTTTCGTATTCTGGATGTTTCTCTATAACAGGCTCCAGTGATTTTAGTACTTCCTCAGCCGCCTGAATAAATTCCGGTTCTCCTGAATTTCTTTTTTTAACCGTTTCTAATACTCTTTCAATATAAGCATTCATTTGTTTCCTCCATAAATGTAGTTGAATCTTTATTCCAAAGCAATAGTAACATAATTGACAAAGGCATGATATAGGAAAAAACATTAACTTGTTAAGAATTTGTAACAAATAGAGCCTGAATTCATCTTCGCTTTTTTACAGATTTTTTCAACTATAAAAGCGAATTCTCGGGAAATCGTATTCAATATTATTATCTAATTGTATCTTTTTCGTAACATTTAAAGTCGTCACCTTTCATTATATTTTTTAGCGTATATTATGCGACATATATTCATCAATCACTCGCCACATGCCAAGTTTACTATAATTAAGCGTCCATACTGCAACGCCACTCAATCCATATTTATGAATCAATGCCAATCGATTGCTTAGCGAGGTCTCATCTTCAAGCCACATCTGATATAAAACACTATCAATTTGCACTTCTGCATAATTTTGCCCGGCTTGTTCATCGTAGCGCACATTCATATCATTGTCTTGAACAAATGCGTCTGCGGTTTCTAACTTGAAAGCCGTCACGTCATAAGTCTTATGATTTCCTTCGGATATAGTCTCCCACAAACGCGTGTAAAAAGGCACACCCAAAATTATTTTTTGTGGGTGTACGTATTCCAACAATCCGGAAATTCCTTGATCTACCCATGAAATAGAAGCAATAGGTCCAATCCCGTGACTAGGATGTGTCCTTTCGTCGTAGGCCATTAAGACCACATAATCAGAATACTTGCCAATTACTTCACGATCATAAAACAAAGACCAGGTAGGACTCTGCGATAAAATCGTAATATCCGTTGACACAATTAAATTTTCTCTTCTTGCACGAATATAGAGTTCTCTGATAAAGACTGAGAAAATGTCGCGATCCTCAAAATATACATTTTCAAAATCAATATTGATTCCTTTATAATTATTTTTGTGTGAAATATCTATAATCTGTTCAATCAAATGTTTTCTCGTCTCCGAATGGTGTAACGCTAATGAAGTAAGCTCCGGGTCAAAGGAATTGGAAAATACGCCCCAGACTTCAATGTTGTTTTGCTTATAATGGTCTAAATATTCAGTGAGACTCCAGTCCCCAAACGCCAGTGTATCTTCTTCCAAAAAATGCCAAGTCGGACTCACCACATTCAATCCAGGATATATAGGATCTTCTATAAATTCTTTGGGTTTTTTCGTGAAAAAATCCCACGCTAAAACAATGCTTTTCTTAACAGGAGCCAATAATGCCCTCTCTTCAGTAACTTCATACAGAGAAAGCAAGTCGTGTCCCTTAATATAACCTAAGAATGCTTGATAACGTACCCGATACCAACCATCTTCCTCCTGATACACTATTATTTCTTCTCCGGCCGGGATTTTTTTTACCAAGCTTTTGATAACTCCGCCGTCTTCTAATAACAATATTATTTTTTCTGATTTTGCAACGGAATAATGGCTATCCAAAAAAAACGACTCCTCAAATTGAGTCAAGCTATATTCAACCTGCATTTTATCTCTTAGATAATTCAGATTAATATAAGTCTTTCCTTCCTGATTAATCACGACCCGATTATCCACGTCCGTCTTAATGGTAAATATTTGATAATTCTTATAGATGAGTATTAGCTTTTCAGACGTATCAAAGTATGACTCTATTATGCCAGCGTCTACTAGTGATTGGTAGTCAAGATATACATCGCTATCTTTCTTTATCATTTTGTCAATATTCATTGTCTTCTCACCATTGATATATACGCCTGACTCCGATGTTTTAGACGTCCTACCTATCATAAAGACTATCATAAGAATGAACAATCCAATCGTCAGCAGGAAAATGATTAGTTTTTTTTTCATCTCTACTCCAGTATTATTTTTTTAACAACTTTTCAATTTCCTTTTTAGTCATAACTGCCAGTTCATATTCCGGGTCTATGGACAAAGCCGAATCAAAATCCTTCATCGCATTTACTAAATCCTCCAGATAAAAATGCACTACCCCACGATTTGCCAACATATCAATATGGGTAGGGTCAATCGTCAATGCAGCGTCCAGTATTTCTTTTGCTTGAGCAAAGTTTTCTAAATGCATATAGCAAAAAGCAAGCTCATTCATGGCTTCTACCTGTTCAGATTTCAATGAAATAACTTTTTTAAAGTAATCCACTGCCACCTCATATTCTCCTGATAGCCTAAACGCTAATCCAATCACAAACATCAGATTCCACCAAGTAGGAAATAGAGCCACAAGGGGCAGTAATAAATCCAGTCCCTCTTCAATCCTTCCTTCTCTGACAAACTGATATCCTATTTCATAGTCAACCAGTTTCTCAAGAATCTCTAGTTCATTTCTAATTTCTTCAATTCTGAGAGGGTCCTGATCTGATGCTATAAAGCGCTCCCAATAATCCTTTGCCCGCAAAAATTCTCCCTTGCTCTTATAATAATATCCGAGCTTATACATGGGCAGAGAAAACTGTACGTCTTTATTCGCACTTATGTGATAAAATTTTATGCTTTCATCAAAAAAAACTTTCATTCTATCGGAATAACCCTTTTTTGATAAAGAAATGGATAAATTTTCAAGTGTATTACCAAGCACAAAATAATTTCTGGCACTCTCTTCTAATGAAAGCAAGGCGAGGGCAGCCATCAATGCATATTCCTCATGCTCATCAGAGAAATTAATCAAATGAATCAAATAGGACTGGACATTAGACTTAGCCTTTTGAATCATGTTGATATAGCGATTGCGGTATTTAAATTCAGGATCCACTCCCAGAAGAATCCCCATTGCTTTAAAAACCTTCTCCAAATCCAAGGCCTCGTCTTGATCTATCCTTTTTAAATCTGCAGTAAAATCCTCAATCAGCATAGGGACATCAATATCCTCTGCAAGCTCATAGTAACCTGAAAGAGAAGGCATCATGGTTCCGGCTTTAATTGTCAAAAAAGGCATGTCATGCAGTATTTCTTTTTTTATTTTTGTCAACTCATCTTGGTAATTCATTCTCTACTCCTTCAATTAGCTTTGTGATTTTATATTTTTTGCATCTTTCAAATACCTCGTCTTTATGACCATATACATACATAAAATAATTCCCGTCAACTTCTAAAATTCGAAATTCATTCAGCAATTTTTTATTGTTGAGATGCTCATAGTCTATAAAATATTCTGCAAAATCATCTCTTTTTTTAAGGACATGATGTTTGTAAGGTAACAGCTTTTTTTCTTCGGATGTGTACAGATATTTTGGAATGTCATAATTTTTATTCGAAAAAATAAAATCGTCTAACAATTCATGTGTTATATTCTGCCAACCGCATTCTTTTACAAAATCGTACAAATATTGATAAAGCTCAATGCGTTTGTGAGAAATATCATATAAATGATGAACTGTCCAATAAGAAGCCAATGCATCAAAAAATTCGAATGGTTTCACAGATAACATAATTGATTTCAATGTTTCATGAAAATAACGTTCATTATAATAACTTTCAACCAAGATTTCAATTCTTTTGAGTCTTAATAGCTCCAAATAAGAAATTGCGCCTGTCTTTACAATTTCATAAGGTGCATTTCGTTTATATTCCAATCCATAGAAAGAGGCCTCTTCCCTAATTTTTGTCCCCTTCAGAACCTTTAAAAATCCCAACTGTATCTTATCCGCTTCAAGTCTGTAAACATCATTAAAGGATTGTCCAAAGATATCATAGCTTTCAAGCGGAAGTCCTGCAATCAAGTCAACATGAAGATGGACATTACGATAGCTTGTAATCCTCCTTACAATTCCCTCAAGCTTGCCAAAATTTGATTTCCGTGTCACCGCATTTAAAGTTGGTTGATGAGTGGACTGCACACCTATTTCAAATTGAAACATACCCTTCGGTAAATGGCCAATCAACTGAAGCATTGGCTCATCTATCAATTCTGCCGTCAGCTCTAGATGAATCTTAATATTCCGATGATTATGCTTCACAATATACTGAATAATTTCCATGGCCCTTTTAGCGTCATAATTAAAGGTGCGATCCACAAATTTAATCGTTTTAGCATTCATACGCAATAGCCTTGTGATATCTTCCTTAATTCTACTCATTGGAAGATTTTTGACTCCTTTGTTACAAGAAGACATACAAAAGCTACAATTAAACGGGCATCCCCTAGAGCTTTCATAATAAATATATTTATTTTGAAAATCCTCTTCCTTATAGGGATACGATAAATCTTCCATGTTGACAGATTGATGGCTGTCCGGATTGACTGCAATCTTATCTTCTATTCGATAAGAGATACCTTCCATCTTAGTATAACTCGTACCCGTAGCAAGTCGGCTTACAAGCTCTTTGAATGTGATTTCACCCTCACCCCTTATAATAATGTCTACAGAAGGATGCTCTAATAGCAATAAATCTGATTCATATGTCACTTCCGGTCCACCCAACACAATCATCATAGCAGGATTGCTTTTTTTAATAAACTCTGTCAAAATCAAGATTCTTTCAATATTCCATATGTAACATGAAAAGCAAACAACTTCCGGTTGCTGCTCAAAAATTTCCCACAATATATAGTCATCACTCTGATTAATGGTGAATTCCAACAGGGATGTAGAAGCACCCTTCACTTCATCCGCGAAATCTTTGAGATATCGAACAGCAAGATTTGTATGCGAATACTTTGAATTTAATGCCACAAGTAATATATTCATCTTTTTACCTCTTGTCTCTGAGTCGATAGCACCCATACGGCGTATTAATGATAAGTATTTTAGTGTGATGAACGTCTAAATTTAGGATCATTTGTGTTTTTCCCAATAATCCGTGTTGGACCGTTTCGCCCGGTTTTAAATGATAGAGCTTTTGTCTGTTTTTAACATACGGCGGTATATTCACTCTTCCATTTTTGACTCTGATCAGATAATCATAAAATCTTGACATCAATCGCAAAAATCCGGTTGATTCTAATTCGCCCTTTTCATCCTTATCAGTTGAAGCGAACATATTCTCAATCCAATCAAGCTTTATGCCTATCAAAATATTTATTCTCGCCTTTTCAAATGCAATTAGTTTCCTCTGATCTTTTTCTTGAAAGAGCTCTGAAAAAGAAAGCCCTATCAAATGACTCTTTGCAAATTCAAAAATGCTTGCCGCGTCATCCGATAATATGGCCTCTCTCAGATAATAAGCGGAAAAAAATATGTCAGGAACCCACTCAGGTCCAAGAGATAATACTTCGACATATTGTCTGAGGGCAACGTTTAGATGATTTATGTCATCATGCGTCAAAACCAGTGGCCACATCCCAATAAGGTAAATGTCCTTCTCATCAGCGCTTTCTTCAGCATAATATGGCCAGAGAAGAAGTTCATCTTTCATTCTCTCAAGGTCAAGGATAACGCCCTGAGCGTCATGTTGAATACTTTTCATTGTGATGACAAAAAGCTGAAGTGCGGAAGAATAAACAAGGCATTCACTTATTTTGTCTTTTATTTCAGGATAAGTTTCAAGTTGTCTTTTTGCCAAATAATGGCACAGATGATGCTTAAAATTTTTCAATCATTTCTCCTACCGCCTTAATCATATAAAAAAATATAGCTGAATATTACCAGCTATATTATTATATCCACTTTTTGATCAGTTATCAAACGCTTGTTTATATTTTGTTGCAAATTCCAAAATTGTTGAAGAATATTCACTGACCGCAGGATTAATGTGAGCACTTCTTGAAGCAATATACTTTTCCAGTCCGTATTGACCTCTATTGTAAGCTGTAAGCGTTTTATGAAGGTCGCCGTCGTAAAAATCGTACAAATAACCCAGCTGAGTTGTAAATAACAATATATTATAAACAGGATCAAACAGCTTATCCGGTTCGTATGCAAGATCTAGATTCGCCGAAACCGGCTTTGCAGTATTGTCCATAAGCTGTCCAAGTCCTCTTTCACCAAGACTCCCCACTGTCAAAGGATTAAAATTGCTCTCAACTCTCATAATCGCCAAAATAATATAAGGATCAATCCCTATAAGTTGGCTCTGAGACACAACCATTTCAGCTGCACTTTTATCAAGTCCGGTCAATTCTATAATATAGGATTCAAAATCTGTTGTTTTTTCGTCAGGGTAGATTTTTGGTTTAGCACTCGCTTGTCGTATAACATAAAGGTGCTCTTCTCTAATATTATCGAATATAATAGCCCCCTGTATATCAGGGTCATCCTCTGATTCGGCATAACTCTCGCCATGCTCGTCATTATGTTTAATATCTGCAGCTGTACCCGTCTGGCACGATAACAACACTACTGTGCACAGTAACAAAGCCGCTACTATTTTTATTTTCTTTCTCATTAAATATCCTCTTTTCATTTTAAATTTTGTCTGAAAATGTGCTTTTCAAACAAAATGACTATCGCATTTATTCAGCAACAGTCATTTAGGAACAAGAGGTATTATAATCGACTTGCAATCTTTTGTCAAATTTTTGGAAATTAAACCGCCCTTTACATCTGTTTACATTTTATCCGGAGCTTCCATTCCAAGCAATCCAAGTGCAATTTTAATCGTTGTGTTGACGGCATAGGTCAGGAGAATCCTGCTTTTAGTTGTCTCCTCATCTTCTGTCAGCACCTGACATCCATTATAAAACCGGTTATACTTTTGAGCTAGGTCAACAATAAAACGCGTAATATAAAATGGCTCATTCTTCTCTAACGCGCTTAAAATAACAGCATTAAAGGTAGCCAACGTTTTGAGAATCTCAAATTCCTTCTCATCCGTTAAAAGCTCAAAGTCAATATCAACGTTTACTTCCTTGGTATATTTATTCAAAATACTGCAGGTTCTCGCATAAGTATATTGAACATAAGGCCCGGTTTCTCCTTCAAAGCTCAGTGTTTTGTCCCATGAAAAGACATAATCCTTGATTCGATTGTTATACAATTCTTGGAAGAGAACAGCTCCAATACCTACTTGCTTAGCCACTTTTTCCTTGTCCTCTAAGCTTGGATTTCTTTCATTGATGACCTCGAGTGTTTTTTCTACCGCTTTTTTAAGCACGTCCTCTAGAAATACTACTCTTCCCTTGCGCGTGGATAGCGTTCCTTCTTCAAGAGCAACCATCCCAAAAGGCACATGGACACAGTCCTTGGCCCACTCATATCCCATCAATTCAACAATTTTAATCCACTGCTGAAAATGTAGATTTTGCTGAGAACCCACGACATAAATGTTCTTAAAGAAGTCGTATGTTTCCTTGCGATAAATTGAAGCTGCAATATCGCGTGTAATATACAAGGTGGAACCATCACTCTTTTTAATCAGAGGTGAAGGCATATTATATGGCGTCAAGTCAACAATCTGAGCCCCTTGAGATGAAACAAGCAATTTTTTGTCTTCTAGCTCATCAATGACCCTAGCCATTTTATCCGAATAAAAGCTTTCCCCTGCAAAAGAATCAAAGTGAATATTGAGCATATCATAAACCCTATTGAATTCAATCAAGCTCACTTCCTTAAACCATTCCCAAAGGGCTTTCGCCTCAGCATTGCCTCCCTCTAACTCTTTAAACCAATATCTGGCCTCTTCTTTTAGGTCAGCATTCTCCTCCGCTTCTGCATTGAAACGGATGTAGAGCTCCAGAAGCTCTGGAATTGGGTTGCTTTCTATTTTTTCTTTGACACCCCATCGTTTATAAGCCGAAATCAACATCCCAAACTGAGTGCCATAATCGCCTAGATGATTGATAGCAATCGCATTAAATCCCATAAATCGATAAATTTTGTATAATGCATTGCCAATTACCGTCGTTCGGATATGTCCTATGTGAAACGGTTTTGCAATATTGGGCGATGAAAACTCAACGACAACGTTGCGTCCATGTCCTTCATCCGAACTACCGAACGATTCTTTCTGATCATACACCTCTTTTAGCACAACGTTAGCAAAATGCTTTTTATTGACAAAAAAATTAACATAGGGTCCTTGATGAACCGTTTTTTCAAAAAATTCATTTTCCTCTATTTCAGACGCTATTTCCTGAGCTATAACAGCAGGTGATTTTCGAAGCATCTTTGCAAACTTGAAACAAGGTACCGCAAAGTCCCCCATTTTTGAATCCGGTGGTACCTCCACCAGGCTGTAAATATCTTCAACATCTATATGGCTAACTGTAGACGCAAATAATTCAGCCGACTTTCGTTTATAATCTATCATCCATGACCTCCGCAACAAACTTATTCTATGAGATTAGCATATGGCGTTTTAGCTGTCAACCGACTCAATCAAAATAATTGCTTTCATCGTAAACCATTATGCCGTTTTTTTTCAATAATTCCGCAGTGATTCCCTGACCCTCTATGATTTTTCCTGAAAATGTACCATCATAGATGGTATGAACACCACACGATGGACTTCTAGATTTGAGTATCGCCTCTTTCTCTCCTAAAAGCAAAGCTAATTTCAAAGTTTCCTCTGCTCCCAGTATGAATTGCTCCGTCATATCCCGACCGTCCTTTCGCAAAACATTTCGCCCATGCTCATCTTCCACTATCTCGCATTCAAGTCTTGGCGTAGAAAGACCCCCCAGCTGTTCAGGACATACCGGAACCACATGACGTTTTTTTGCCAATTCGCAAACTTTATCATTTTTATTATTGCCACCACTGTATTTACAGTTGATGCCAAGTAAACATGCACTGACAAGCATAATCAAAACCTCCGTTATTTTAATTTCACAATGGTAACGCCGGATCCTCCCTCTGAAAAATCTCCTAATCTAAATTCCTTCACCAATCTATGCTTTCTCAGATACTCAGTAATCCCATGCCTCAAAACACCTGTCCCTTTTCCATGAATCAACTGTACTTCATTCAAACCCGAAAGATAAGCATCATCAATATATTTATCAATCTCTAAAAATGCTTCTTCAAGATTTTTGCCACGCAAATCGATAGACGTGCTCACATTTTTGCTTCTCAACGCATAGCGCTTGCTCTTATCACTCTTTTGAGTTTCCGGCACCTCTTCTTCTATCTTGAGAAGGGTATTAACCGGTAGAGAAAGCTTCATAGAGCCAATTTGAACCATCACCTTTTCATCATTGGTCCGTTCGGATACGACATACCCCTTTTGTTGAAGCGACGGAATAAAGACGTGATCACCATTCTGTATCTCATCATCTGCCTCTTGGACTTTGAGAATATAGGTCTGCTCGCTTAATTCATTGATGTTTTGCTTTAACTGGTCTCGAAGCTCATTAATTTCTCTTCTCTCTGACTTATCAAGCTTTGAACTGAATTGCTCTAGCCTGTTAATGATGCTTACAGATTCTTTTTTTGCATTTTCCAGTATTCTTTTAGCCTCATATTTTGCATCCCGAATCAGCTTATCCCTTTGGTCATTCAGCTTCGCCTCTTGTTGCTTTGTTTTTTCCTTCAAAAATTGTTGCTCTTGTTTCAACTTGAGAATTTCTAATTTTGCCTCTTCAGTGGCTCGCCTGTCTTTCTCAATCTGAAGCAACGCTTCTTCAAATTCGACGCTATTTTTTTCGATTAAGCTTCTCGCCTTATCAATAATATCCCCTTCTAGGCCCAATTTTGAAGATATCTCAAAGGCATTTGATTTTCCGGGAACACCAATCAACACTTTGTAGGTAGGACTTAATGTTTCAACATCAAATTCAACACTACCGTTTGTGACGCCTTCCTGTGTCAAAGCATAAATTTTTAATTCACTGTAATGTGTCGTTGCAGCTGTAATCACTTCCATCGCATTCAATGTATCGAGAATAGCCGTTGCGAGTGCGGCCCCCTCAGTTGGGTCTGTCCCCGCTCCAACCTCATCCAATAAAACCAATGAATCCTCTTGAATTTCTTTAAAAATCTCCACAATGTTTTTCATGTGGGAAGAAAAGGTACTCAAGCTTTGCTCTATACTTTGTTCATCTCCGATATCCGCAAAAATATTTTTAAAAACCCCAATTTCACTCCCGCTTTCAGCCGGGATATGCAAGCCGTACTGACTCATTAACACAAATAATCCCAACGTTTTTAGACAAACTGTCTTGCCACCGGTATTGGGACCGGTAATAATCAGTGTTTTAAAATCCTTTCCAATCCAAATATCCGTCGGTACAACCTCTTTTGACGGAATCAAGGGATGTCTTCCTTTATTGATTTTAATTGTTCTGTTTAAATTCATCATCGGTTCGTGACATCTATATTCCAACGAAAATTTTGACTTTGCAAAAATAAAATCAAGCTCTGCCATTATTTTTTCGTTTTCAATTAACTCTTCTCCAAATTCAGCCACATAGGCAGAAAGCTCTGCCAAAATTCTTTCAATCTCTCTTCTTTCTTCAATCGCTAATATACTCAGTTCATTGTTTAATTCCACAATTTGCATCGGTTCAATAAACAAAGTCGCACCTGTCGATGATTGGTCATGAATCAACCCCTTCACCTGATTTTTATATTCTTGCCTAACCGGAACGACATAACGATCATTTCTTATCGTCACAATTGCGTCCTGTAAATATTTTTTCACCGAAGCTGAGGTAATCATGGTATTCAACTTGCTTTTTATCAAGCTATTTTTATTGTGAATATCTTTTCGGATAGACTTGAGCTTTGAGCTTGCATTATCAGAGATTTCCTCTTCGCTGATAATAGCATTCATTATTTTTTCCTCAAGCTCGGTATTCTTACGCAACCCCTTCCCTAATGTCGGTAAAACCTCATAGCTATCCACTCCTGATGAGCCGGTCAGCGCGGACAAATAATTTATCATCATCCGTGAAGCTCTCAATCCGTCACCTACGCGCAACAAAGCGCCAGCTGTTAGAGATCCTCCAAGCTGCGTCCTTTTCACGAAATCCTTAGTACCAGAAACACCCCCAAATGGAGGATTCCCTTTCGTCAGAATCATCGATACCCCTTCCGATGTTTCTTGAAGTCTACGGTTAATCTCTTGAATTTGATTAGAAACCTTCACAGTTTTCATAAAAGCCTTACCGATGGAAGTTTCTGTTTTAGCTTCCAAAAGCTGCAATATTTTATCAAATTCAAGAACTCTTAATGTCTTCTCTTTCATAAAACCTCACTTATTGCAAATCTTTATAGTAGTATCCCCTGGTGTAGATACCTTCGTTGTCGCTTTGCTGTTGTTTCTCTGCTAAAATAGTAGACACCACGCCATCAATATCAGTATCACGGTTGGCATCGATTCTGACATAATCACATCCTACTTTTTCAAAATCACGTACGCGATCCATCATATTCAAAGGAATGGGATTATAAACTGTAGTCATCCCTTTCTGTCTTGAAAGGATGATTTTTTCTCCTTTTCTGTCTTTCATATAATATCGATCATAGAAATCACACGAAGCACATTGCGTTTCATCTTTGCAGCCTTTAAGAAAAGCATAGGGGCAATTGCGAATCGTCATCAAGGACAGATTAGAATAAATAATGCATTCTGAATTAATCATCATTCTGTCACTGATAAATTGAATATCAGACATATTTGATTCGATGGAAAAAGTAAACTGATAAGCGCCCTCTTCCATAATAAATTTTACCGCAAAGGCATTCATTAAATTTAATTCATAATCAACATAGATATTTCCCATTTTCATTTCTTTTGCAAAAGCAAAGCTGTCCAAGTCATTGACCAAAACACCTTCAAAAATTTCCGGATAACGATTATAAATCTCTAAGGCCTCGTTATAATTTCCACTTTTAGATACATTTCTCAACGACAATATTATTTTAGCCGATAATGTCTTCAGTCGCTCCATGACCTTATCAGAAACAAAATAATAAGGGATGTAAATCAAATCTATAGACGTAAGCTGAGCATGCTCAAAGCCTTGCATCTCATTGAAAAGAAGCGAAATTTTGAGTTCTTTTTCCGCCTTTTCCACAGGTGGCATTTTACTGAATGCAATAGGCGGCTCTTCTGTTTCTCTTGATACGATTTGTGCCTCGAGTCCCTCAATAGCTTGTCTGCGAAGTTGGTTCAAAATACTTTTGCTGACAAATGCATCCTCATCAAAGTTCACCTTAGCTTCTGCTAATGTAAATACCGTACCTCCAAGTTTTGAAAGTTGTTCTACAATCTCTGGCTCACTTATTTTGATTTTTTGTGATTTTTCAACGGAACCTTCGCTTTCTACTTCTATCGAGTAATCACCTGATACCGCAACAAGTTTGATAGGTAAACCAATGCGAACAGTCATCTGAAAATTAAGAGGTCTCGGTCTATAAGGTAGAGTTTTAGAAATATGCGGCTTAATCTCATTTTCAAGATTTTTATCCAGCGTCTTAAATAAAATATCTCCCTTTGACAATTTTTGCCTCGTTTTGACAGTTACGGTTTTACCTTTAACCGCACGGTCAACCCTTTGATGATTGATCTCAATATAATCCACAATAAAGCCTTTGTTGGCAGAGCCAATGCCATAAGTTACACCGTCGCCCGTAGCTATATCATTATAAAGCAGAATTTCAGCGTCATTGGTTGACGTGCGAACCACCTCTCCAAGTCTTACTCCCATATTTTTGGGATTTTGCCATGCCATCAAATCCTGTCCAAATTCACCAAGAGTCAATCCCTTCGTAAATCCACGATTAAACACTTGTGTAACTTGGCTTTCCATTGTTTTATATTCTTTACCATCTAACATCTGCCGATAATATCTTACAACTCGATCGACATATTCAGCCTTTCTCATACGTCCTTCAATTTTAAAGGTCTCAACACCTGCCTCTTTCAAGGCAAAAATACCCTCATCAACACGTAATTCCTTTAAACTAAAGGGATATACCGGCTCGTCATTAATCTTTTCATCTGTCGCACTCAAATAAATATCATAAGCCAATCTACAAGTTTGAGCACAACGGCCTCTATTGCCACTTCTTCCTCCAAAAAAAGAGCTGATATAACACTGTCCTGAATAAGAGCAACACAAAGCCCCATGTATGAAAGCCTCCAAGCTCGCCTTAGTCTTTTCTTTGATTAAACGGATACGCTCAATCGGCGTCTCTCTTGACAGGATATAATGATCAATCCCATGATTTTGAAGTAATTGAACGCCAAAAGCATCCCCAAGCGTCATCTGTGTGCTCGCATGAAGAGTCATATGAGGTAGATATTGCCTCAAAAGCATCATCAATCCAAAATCCTGAATAATCAAAGCGTCTGCCCCAATCGTGTACAAGTCGGAAGCATAGGTTAATACACGCTTTAACTCGGAATCTTTTAAGAGTGTATTAATGGTCACGTAAACCTCCACATCTGCCAGATGGGCCTCAATGATTAGTGTCTTCAGCTCCTCATCCGAAAAATTTTCCGCTGAATGTCTGGCATTAAAACTCTTTCCGCCCAGGTAGATTGCATCGGCCCCTGCATTGATAGCGGCATAAAATGTTTCCTTGCTTCCGGCCGGAGCCAGCAATTTATATTTTTTCATCATATCTCCCATTAAAATAAACTGATGATGCCACCAGTTTATTAGTCTCGTATTTCAATCTCTTCTCTCAACAGAAACAAATCATGTGACAGTTTTTTGTTTTTTTGTTCAAGCTCACGCATCATCTCTTCCATCAGCAAAACTTCTTCTTCTTTTGTTTCGATGCTTTTTTCAATATCCATTAGCTTGCTTTTCAAAATATCGACTTCACTGTTTTTCTGAATGAGCTCCTGCAGATACTTGTCTTTTTCTAGAACTGTCTTATCTAAATCCTCAGCCAGCTGATTTTTTTCATCTTTAATGCGCTTGACTTCGGCCAAGCTAATAAATTCAGGTCTTTCTCTTTTTTCAGCTTCAAGCTGTGTTAACACTTTCAAATACTTATCGGAAATAACAAAGGTCGTAAAAATCAATGAAGCATAGTTGTCGAAATTCTTATCTGCTTTTTTAAACTGATTAATCTTAGAATTGATAAGATCTTCAATTTTTTTAACATACTCTTTATTTTCATCCGTCTGAACTCTATACTTTTTACCGCATATATTAATCTCATAGCTATAATATTCCGGCATGACATCCCCTCTTTTCAATCTTTTTTTCATTTTCTCACAATTAATGGGAAAGGTCAATTTTTATTCTTTTGCTTTTTTTCACCCGTAACCATGTAATATACATGCTCGCAAATGTTTGTCGAATGGTCTGCTATTCTCTCAAGATATCTTCCAATAAACAATAAATCAACAACCTGATTCATAGTCGATGAATCATTGCCAAGGATAGCTAAGAGCTCGGTATAAATTTCTTTATACAAGTTATCGACATCATCATCCATGGCAAAAACCTTTTCAGCAATCACAATATCCTCTTTCACAAAGCAATCCAAAGAAAGCTTAATCATTTCTTTTGTAATCTCTGCCATTTTCGGCGTATCAACCAATGGCTTGATAAATTCATCTTTTCCTATTTTAATTACAATCTCAGCAATATTTTCGCTCAAATCGCCTATTCTTTCAAGATCTGAAATCATTTTGATGATGGCGGTGATTCTTCTCAAATCCTTTGCCAGAGGTTGCTGCAAAGCAATAAGATTGATACATCTCTCTTCAAGCTCCGCTTCTTTTTTATCTATTTCTTTTTCAAATTCTATGACCTCACAGGCCAATTCATAATCCTTTTCCAACAGTGCTTTAATAGCCATATCCAAAATTTTCTCAGCCATTGCACCCATTCCTAATATATCTTGATTCAATCTTATTAATTGCTCGTCATATTTCTCTCTCATTGCGTCCCTCCAGAAATCAATCGTGAATATTTTTTATTATTTTACCACATGACAACCTTTTTTTCCACATATTTAGCGGAATTTCAACATCCTTTTTTGTTGTAGAAGCTTCACTTATGTTGTATAATATTTTGAATCTTTTATGAAAGGACGAAAATATATGAAAATGGGAATAGTAGGGCTTCCTAATGTCGGGAAGAGTACTTTATTTAATGCCATCACCTCTGCGGGAGCAGAGTCCGCAAATTATCCGTTTTGTACCATTGAACCCAACATTGGCGTTGTATCCGTGCCGGATCCAAGACTTGATTTTCTTACAAAATTAAATAACTCAAAAAAAACAGTCCCCACCGCCATGGAATTTTATGATATCGCCGGTTTAGTCAAAGGCGCCAGCAAAGGAGAAGGCTTAGGCAACAAATTTCTTTCTCATATTCGAGAAGTCGCTGCTATCGTACATGTTGTACGCTGTTTTGAAGATGACAATATTTCTCATGTTGAAGGCACGATTGATCCCATCAGGGATATTGAAATTATTGAGCTAGAGCTAATCCTATCTGATCTTGAAATGATGCTTAAACGAAAAGAACGATTGACAAAAAACCTTAAAGGTGACAAATCGCTCGAAGTAGAGCTTGAACTTGTCAACCGCATTGTTGAAAGCTTAGAAAACGAAACCTCTGTTAGAAAAATGGCCTTTAACGAGGAAGAAGAAAAAATAGTTCGCACGCTCAATCTCGTTACCTCGAAGCCAGTCCTCTACGCCGCTAATTTAAAAGAAGATGATCTAGACCAAATCAATGACAACATCCACGTGCAAAAAATAAAGCAATATGCCGCAGCTGAATCTTCTGAAGCCATTGCATTGTGTGGTAAAATCGAAGCCGAAATTTCTGAGCTTGATCCAAACGAAAAGCAGATGTTTTTAGAGGATATGGGAATTATGGAGTCCGGATTAGACAAACTCATCACTGCAAGCTACCGTTTACTCGGATTGATTTCATTTCTGACCTCCGGTCCCGAAGAAAGTAGAGCCTGGACCATCAAAAAAGGGACAAAAGCCCCTCAAGCTGCCGGAAAAATCCATTCAGACATTGAAAGAGGCTTTATTCGAGCTGAAATTGTCAGCTTTGACGTGTTAAAAGAAGCCGGCTCAATGACCGCAGTAAAAGAAAAAGGGTTCCTACGCCTCGAAGGAAAAGAGTACATCATTCAGGACGGAGATGTCGTATACTTCAGGTTTAATGTGTAGATTGACTTTCTTTACTTTACAATTTTCGTCAAAGCTTTGACGACCAATGGATCAAACTGGCTTCCGGCATGTTTCTGAAGTTCAGCTATAGCTTCCTGAGGACTCAACGCTTGGCGATAATTTTTTTCGGTTGTCATGGCTTCATATGCATCTGCAACCGCAATGATTCTTGAGCCTAGGGGGATTTCTTCCCCTTTAAGTCCTTCAGGATATCCTGATCCATCCCATCTCTCATGATGATAAAGCGTTAGTTCAGCAATCATGCCGTATTCATCTACTGATCTTAAGATTTGGTAGCTTGTTTCTGCGTGTTTTTTTACAAGCTCAAGCTCTTCCTCCGTCAATTGTTCTTGTTTGTTCAACATTTCAGGCGGAATAATAATTTTTCCTATATCATGCAGCATTGCCGCGATTTTAATTTCTTCTCGCTGTTGTTCAGAAAGATTTAATATTTCTGACAGCTCATCGCAATACTGGACCACTCTTTTCGTATGAAGCGCCTCACTTTTAAACTTTTGATTGATACTTCTAATTACCATTTCAATGGTTTGATTGCGCATCACTTTTCCTGTTTTGAGCTTGTTTTTATACATGTTGTTCTCGGAAGCCCTTATAGTATTTTGGATATCCTCATCCAGTTTTTCCTTGACCGCATAACCGATGGCTAGAGAAACCATAACCTCTCCCAGTTTTTTACTAGATGAGCTTTTTTCAATTCTCTTCTGTATATGCACCGCCTGAGAAGCATTCGTCCTCGGCAGCAAAACCATAAACTCATCTCCACCAACACGTCCGATAATATCATCGGCACGACAAACACTGATTAGAATCTCAGAAACCGCCTTCAATAAACAGTCTCCTGTCTTATGTCCAAAAGCATCATTGGTGAGCTTCAGTCCATTGACATCCAGTGTCATAATGGCAAACGGCAAATTTCTTTTGGTATCCATTCGATTCACAGCGTCCTCTATATACCTTCGGTTATAAAGACCCGTCAAAAAATCATGGAAACTCAAATATTCGATTTCTTTTTGTTGTTTCCTCGTCTCTGTGAAATCTCTAAACACAATCACCACACCCGTCGTATTACCATCCGCATCTTTAATGGGAGCGGCACTGCCTTTTATGGGGATTATCTCACCCGTCTTGGTTTTCAACAAGGTATGATCATCTGATTTAATCACTTGACCTTGATTTAGTGCCCTTTTCACCGAATTGTCAAAAACGGACGCGTCTCTTTCATCATAGACACGAAACACCTCATCAATCTTTTTATCTACAGCTTCTCTTTGAGTCCATCCGGTCAATACTTCGGCAACTGGATTCATAAGCTTGACCTTTCCATGATTATCGGTGGAAATGACCGCGTCCCCAACTGACAACAAAGTCGTTCTATATCTTTCCTTTTCAAATGCCAATAAATTTTCCATCTGTATACGCTTGCTGATATCGATATGCGTCCCTACCGTGATATCTCCTAAATTGCCGTTTTCATCCCTGAGTGTACGTCCTCTCGACCAAACCCATATAATCTCACCATTTTTTCGAACCATTCTGAAATGACTTTCAAACATTTCGTCTTTGCCATGACTCAGGTAATTTCTAAATGCCGCCACGGCTCTTTCTAAATCCTCCGGATAGACCAATCCTCGCCAAATTTCAATCATATTGCCGGAAGGACTATCAAAATCACCGGGTTGATAACCCAACATTGTGAAAAATTCAGGACTGCACCATAAAAAGTGACGACTCTGATGATGCTCCCAACCACAAGTATTAGATACCGAAATGAAAGAATGGTATCGGTTTTGTTCTTGCTTCAAGTCCTTCTGAAACTGTCTATATGTTGTCACATCGCGAAAAATTCCTTGCGTGCTGATGATGTTATCCGAAGCATCTTTTCTAACCCCTATACTCCCTTCTACAGCAAGGCTCTCTCCAGATTTAGACAAAAAAATAGCCTCAACAAAATCCACGGGCTTTCCTGAAAGTACTTCCGCGAAAACTTTTCGGCAATCTTCAATTGATTCCGGATGAATGATATCCCAAAAGGACAACTTAATAATCTCCTCTTCTCCATACCCAAGCGCTTCTATCCATGTTTTATTGACATAAATAAATTTTCCGTTTTGATCAACGCATTGTATCAGCTCGGATGCCTGTTCTACCAAATCCCTATATTCACTATCCGAAAGATGTAAATCGGTTTTTGACATGTTATTCCCCCTGTATTAGTTTAATAATTGTAACTATTATTATATATTATTTCGATTCATTTTACAATCAATTCTTAAACTCTTGATAATTTAAACCTAAATATTTGAAATTTTGATTCTTTTTTTTGACTTTAAATTTATATAGGATTTACATAGCTGAAAGTGACATGATCACAAGTTAGCAACAATGAGTAGTTTTGCTATTTGAACATCACTGAATAAAATGATAGAATTGTATTAAATCATTTAACGATAAATTTATTTCAGGAGGATGCTATGTTAATCTTTTTTGTATTGGTGGGTGCCATCGCTGCCTATTTGTTTTTGACCTATAATCAACTCATTATTCTAAAGGAACGCGTATCCAATGCATGGTCTCAAATTGAGGTTCAACTCAAGAGAAGATACGACTTAATCCCAAATCTTGTCAGCACTGTCAAGGGCTATGCAAGTCACGAAAGTGAAACCTTTGAAAAAATTACAGAAGCGCGTACTCGGGCCATCGGTGCCAGCTCAGTAGAAGAACAGGCTCAAGCTGAAAATCAACTGTCCGGTACATTGAAATCTCTCTTTGCTGTTGCTGAAAGCTATCCGGAGCTAAAAGCTGACGCCAATTTCAGACAGTTGCAGGATGAACTTACGGACACTGAAAGCAAGATTGCTTTTTCCAGACAGTTCTACAATGATACAATTCAAAAATTCAACACAAAAATTAAATTATTCCCCAATAATCTCATTGCAAGTTCTTTTAATTTTACAGAGATGACCTATTTCAATCTCAACGAGGAATCCGAAGCCAGAAAAGCCGTCAATGTCAATTTTGATTAAAGAGGTGTGTGATGTCATTTAACAAGAGGAAATCAAGCAGCCTTATCCTATTTTGTATAGCTTTATTGCTATTGCTTCCATTGTCTATGACCGTTTATGCGGATAAATCACTGGATATCAATCAAGTGGATATAAGGGCAGAAATTTTATCTGACGGAACGATTTGGATTCAAGAAAGTCGAACCTTTGAATTCAACGGACAGCATAACGGCGTTTTCCAAAATCTGAGAACAGACCCAGGTGTATATATCACCGATATCACCGTGACTGAAAACGGTGTAAGCTACTTGTATAATCCCGGAACCTCTTATGGGCCTACAGGCACCTATCTTACTCGCTTTGAGCCTAATAATGTCCATGTAGACTGGAGTATTGATGCTTATGATGAAACACGGACTTTTCTTTTATCGTATTATGTGCATCAACAGGTTCGCTTACACGATGACATCGGGGAGATTTATTATAAATTTATCGGAAACGAGACAGAAGTACCTCAACACAACGTCAAGGTGAGATTGCTCCTGCCGGAAAATTCCAATGCAGAAGATTTTCGGGCATGGGGACATGGCCCATTGGATGGCGAGGTACGCCTAATTGGATCAAATGAAGTGGTATGGGAAATTGATTATCTGCCACCTAAAACCTTTTTAGAAGGACGTGTCACCTTTACGCCTTCAATAATAAGCAATGAGAGCTTAAAAACAAATCAGAATGCCCTGCCTAAAATACTCTCAGAAGAGCAAAAATGGGCTGATAGCGCTAATTTAAAAAGAACCTTTTCAA
>JAFGVC010000081.1 GCA_016938195.1 Tissierellales bacterium
AAATCCCTGCAAATAATCAACTTCCATCTCTTTAAAAAACTGATAGTCTTCATATGTCTCTATAAAATCACCAATCACCTTCGTCCCTTGCAAACGGCAATATGATAAAATGTTAAGAAGAATCTGCTTAGAAGCCTCATCTTTTTTTGCCATTCTGACTAGATTTGAACTAAGCCTTATAAAATCAGGGCCCGTTGACAACATAAACAAGTCATTTGAATGATGCGTTCCAAAGTTTGCAATTGAAATACATGCACCAATTTCCTGGCTTTTATCTTTTATTCTTTGCATTTCTAGCGGATGAATATTGGCAGGCATCCATATTTCCATAATTAACTTAATATCTTTTAAACACTCAATACAAATGCCAGAAATCACATCATTACTTAGCGGATACGGTCCGTGGGTAACCACAAGATATTTCTCGCCTATTATCTGATGCAAATTATGATTTAAAGTAAGCTGTTGCAAACTAACTTTATCCAATTCTCTGTACAAATTCATTTCATATGCAAATTCAATTAATTCTTTGGTGCTGAAAAAAGAATCTGAACAGACACGCAATTTAGCACTATAGCCTGCTATTTCATCTGTTTTTGCTGAATAAAAAGGTTGAAAAACATGATGAAAATCTTTATCACGTATAATTCTCTCCAATTCAAGCTTTCTTTCATCCTTTGACTTGCTTTTTTTATATATTTCTTTATTGAAAAGTGTATATTTTCCCTTTCCATCATATTTAGACCTGTACATCGCATAGTCTGCATATTCTATCAATTCACCAATATTTCGACTGTCTTTCCCATAGACTGACATACCACAACTGATAGATGGGGTCATCAGAATGCCATTAATATTGATAGGCACACCAATTACTTCGTTATAAATCACTTGCCAAAGGTTCTCAAAATAATCATCGTCAATCCGATTGATTTTATGAACGTAAAGTCCGAATTCATCTCCCGCTATTCGAATCTTGATACTAAAAGGAAAGTCAACCTTTTCAAGTCTCTGTGCTATTTCAACAAGAAATCTGTCACCTGCAGAATGACCATAGGTATCATTAACCGCCTTAAATCCATCAAGATCCATAAATACAAATACCCCGTAGCATTCAGAATCATTAGCAATTAGTTTTTCAATCTCATCCCAATATTGGTAACGACTCACTAACCCTGTCAATGCATCTTTGATCAATCTTCCCTCTAAATATGCTTTTTGTTGTTGGAGCTGGTTGTTTGCCCTTTGTAGTTGGCGCTTGGTATTAATCAGTTCACTGTTAAGCTTTTGAATTTCCTCAAAAGATTCATTTTCTATTACCGAATAGTCTCTCGTTGCCTTCCTCATTTCTTCACGCACTGTATTTATGAGCTCATTTTGCACCTTTAAACACTTTTTATATGAAGACAAATCCATTGCGGCGTTATCTAAAATTAAAATCATAATCTCACGATTAAGAGATGATACAAAAACGCTGACAGGCACATTTTTGTTGGAAACTTCAATTTGAGTCGTTAAATCCATGGCGTCCTCAGATAATCTGCAAATATTTATAGTTTTAAGTAAGTTTTCCTGGGTTATTTCTGGAAAAAACGTCAACACATCCATTCCTATTTCAATGCATACATCAGTAGAATTGCTACTGACCCGCTGGATTCTATTTTCTTTGTCTAAATAGAATAATATTTTGACCATTTTTATCTCCTCAGATCTCAAAAGTTTTTTTGAGTCCAGCTTATCAACTCTTCATAACTGGAAGCTTCAACATCAATTCCCCATGTCTCACGGAGTCCTTTCAACATATCCACGGCTCTGCCACCTATAGCAATCTTAATATGATTGAACCTTTTATCACTCTGAATCGCGTCAACGAGTTCCTTACACGAATCAATATAGTTTGGCATTGTCATGGAAAGAAGCACTAGATCAGGATTGTAAGTATCTAACGATTCCAAGACACTTGCAACAGGCACCGCCGCTCCTAAATAAATGGTGTCCCATCCGTTCACCTCCATCAAATCACAAAGCACACGTATACCCATCTCATGTAACTCATTTCCCACACAAATTCCTATAAGTGTTTTCCCGTTCTTTTTCATATTGAAAATCTTAGGGTAAAGCTGCGCCATCACTGTTTGTGTAACAGCAGTCGCATAATGCTCTTGATCTATACCAATTTTTTTTTGATACCAGTAGTTCCCAATTTCCGTCATTGCAGGCACAAAAACTTGCGTGTAGATATCTTCAATCAAAATACCGGAGTTAACCGCTTCTGATATAATACCCGCAGAAACTCTTCTGTCTCTTCCAAGTAAGCTATTAAAAAATGCCTTAGCCAAATCAGGATGCACACTATCACTGAGAAAATCATGTTCATACAGCTCAAATAGCTCAATTTCATCAATCGCAAGATTGATTAATTGCATGCTTTTGTCAATAAAGCTCTGATCCGCCACATCTTCTTTGATGACCTCGCCTAAAATAGTGAAGTGCATTATCATCTGCGCTTTAATCCTTTCGAGGCCAAGCGCTTTCATTCTATAAAAGAGTAAGCCCATTAACCACTTCACATAATCAGACATCATCTTTTCAGAATCATATTTGATAGCGACTTGCAAATAATCAATGTTATAGTAAATATCCATTAACATCAGACGTTTTTGCCTCTCGTCATATTCTCTTTTTATGTTAGAATCCCTGGCAAATTGAAGTTCAAAAACCTTCTGTGCTAAATCCATCCATGCTTTATTATTGCTAGTCACCAACAAGCTCATTTTATCCTCCTTGGGTCCTTGGGGACATTCCTTCTTTTTTCTTCTTTTAGGGACACTTCTTCTTTTTTCTTCAAAAAACTTCCCTCCATCAAATATTAGTATTTAACTTAAGATGATCAAGATAGCATTAATAATTTAAAATAGTAAAATAATTTTAAAAAGTGCGATTAGTACTTACAGAAATTTACCTTTTCTTATTATATGCTGAACACGCTATTCATTCAAGCATTCTCTGGGGACACTCCTTCTTTTTTCTCACTTTTTCATTTCTTACCTTTTCATAAATTGAAATCATACTTTTCAAACATTAAGCTTGCTCATCATTTTAAAGCTTTACAGTCATGATAATGTTCCTATGTGTGATTTGTGCAGGAATGTCCCCAAAATAAAAATGTTTATTTCTTTGCACGTTCTGTGTTATATTATTAATATTATAGTTTTCTAAAAAAGATAATTAGGAGAAAACATTTTGGAAAGCAAGAAATTCTACAAAGAGATGCTTAACGAGGCTGGCTTAGCTTATGCCTATCATAAAATCGTTTTAAATGAACATGGTAAACCTATTGATTATGTTTTTCTAGACATAAATAGCCATTTTGAAAGGATTACTGGTCTAGAATCAAACCGTCTTATAGGTCATTCTGTAAAAGAGTCCTTGCCTATGATTGATGAAGATTCTTTTGATTGGATTGACTTTTACGGGAAAATTGCGCTTAATGGCAATTCAAAGGAATTTGAACAATACTCACTTCCACTTAATAAATATTTTCATATTAAAACTTTCTCTCCTGAAAAGTATTTTTTCATTACGATAGTAGCCGATATCACAAAACAAGTTGAAATTTCACGCATATCCAATTCTTTTCTTGAGCATTCGGGTGAAACAGCAGACTACCAAATAATATGTGATAATATGCTAATGTTATCTAACGCCAGATACTGCATTTTTAACTTGTTCGACGCCGACGGAAAAGAATTCACCACGGTTGCTCTTTCCGGTGTTGATGACTACATCAAAAAAACCTCTGAATATTTAGGTTTTAACGTGCTAGGAAAAAAATGGAATCATGATAAAAATCGTATGAACAAAATCAAAAATAAGACCATTACCGTGTTTGACAAGCTTCATCAACTAACCGGAAATGTAATCTCCGAAAAAATAATTTTATCCTTAGAAAGCATTTTTAACATTGGACAAGTTGCCATAGTCAAAATTACAAAAGACGAGAAAATGTTGGGTGATTTCACCTTGCTAATGAATAAGGACGAGCCACTAGTAATGGAAGTAATAATTGAAATATTCGCCACGCAGATTGGCTTGTTTCTTGAAAAATTAAATACCCAAAATTTGCTGAAAAAGGCTGAAAACAAATATCAAGATTTGACTGAGGAAGCCCCTATCGGTGTAGTTACTTGTGATAGCTTAGGAAACGTCACTTATGCTAATTCTCATATTCTTAAAATGCATAGTGTAACAAAAGCCAAATTCCTTAATATCAATTTATTTAATACTTCTATACTTGTAGAACAAGGAATTCCATCACATATAATGAAAGTTATGCAGTTAGATGAAGTTGTAACCTGCGAGGCTATTTATCCGAGTAAGATCAATCCAAAGAAATGGTTCAGAATCCACATAAACCCCTTGAAAGAATTAGAACAGACGGTTGGAGCCCGAATCATTATAGATGATATCACCGATTTCCAGTTAACACAATTGAAGCTTCTGGCAAGCAAACAAAATTTCAATGCCTTTTTTGAAGCCATTGATGATATGATTTTTGTCACTGATTTACAAGGAAATATTCTATATACAAATAACTCCGCACAACATAAGTTAAATTACTCTGACTCAGAATTTTATAGTATGAATATCCTTGAATTGCATCCTGAAAGCCTTAGGATTGAGGCCTTAACAATTTTCGAAGCTATGTTAAAAAAACAAGAAGATCTCTGCCCTTTGCCGTTATATTCCAAATCAGGTGCTACTATCCCTGTCGAAACTCGCGTATGGCTAGGAGAATGGAATGAAAAACCATGTGTCTTTGGTATTTCGAAGGATATAAGCAAAGAACAGGAAGCTCTGCAAAAATTTAATCGTCTTTTTGAGAACAATCCTGCTTGCATGGCCGTCACAAGTTCAAACGGAAGTGTTTTTACTGAAGTCAACCAGTCGTTTATAAACTTAACCGGCTTTTCGAAGAATGAAATAATCGGAAAAACAGTTGAAGAATTACGTTTATTCCCTGAATACGAGAAACAAAAAAACATCGCAGAAGAACTTAAGCGTAACGGACACATCAATAATGTCGAACTGAAAATAAAAACAAAAGATAATCAATTATTAGACGGTTTGTTTTCTGGGGAAATCATAGAGAGTCAAGGGTTAAAATATGGATTAACCGTCATGTTGGACATCACTGACCTTAAAAAATCTCAAGAAAAAATTGAATTCTTAAGCTATCATGACCAACTGACAGGGGTTTATAACAGGAGATATTTCGAACTCTCATTGATTCAGTTTGACAATGAACAACATTTACCTTTAAGTGTTGTTATGTTAGATGTCAATGGTCTAAAACTTGTCAATGATGCATTCGGTCATCTTGTTGGAGATGAATTATTGAAAAAAATTACATCCGTTATAACTCGACTATGCCGGGAAAAAGACATCATTTCTCGCGTTGGTGGTGACGAATTTGTATTGTTACTTCCAAATACTGATGAAGCTCAAACAGCTACTTTAGTTGAATCAATAAAAAATAGCATCAACGAGCAAAAAATTAAGTCCATTAGTCCTTCCGTCTCATTTGGATGGGAAACTAAGCACACACCAAATCAAAGCTTGATTGCCGTGTTTAGACGTGCAGAAGAATATATGTATAAACATAAGATTTTTGAAAGCAATAGCATGCGTTATCAATCAATCAAAATGATTATGAAAACGCTCTATGAAAAAAGTCCACGAGAAGAAAATCACTCAAAACGTGTCAGTCAACTATCTTATCAAATAGGACTTGCAATGAATTTAAGTGCAGAAAAAACAAATGAGTTATTAATCGCAGGTTTAATGCATGATATTGGGAAAATTGTTATAGATAGTAATACCTTAAACAAGGCTAGTTCTCTAAGTGAAGAAGAGTGGGCTGAGATGAAACGCCATCCAGAGATTGGTTATCAAATATTAAGATCCGTAGATGAATACGCCTCATTTGCTTTTATTGTCTTAGCTCATCATGAACGATGGGATGGAAAAGGCTATCCTCTTGGCTTAAAAGGTAATGAAATTGCCTTAGAATCCAGAATCATTGCTATAGCTGATACTTATGATGCCATGACCCATGATAGACCTTATCGAAAAGCTCTAACAACAGGTGAAGCCTTAGATGAAATCAGACGCAACTCTGGAACACAGTTTGATCCTCAAATTGTTGAGGTGTTTTTAAGTATTTAAGGGACACTCCTTCTTTTTCC
>JAFGVC010000082.1 GCA_016938195.1 Tissierellales bacterium
ATCACAACTTGAAGCATTTATAAAGCATTGCCATTATTTTGCCACTTTTCATCCTTTGATTTTCCCATCAAAGTTATCGTAAAATAGCAGTAGGTCAGGAAAACAATGTCACATTTTCCCTTGACACTATCATTTATGAGGAGATGTATATTATGAAAAAATGGACTACACTGCTACTCGTCACAATTCTTTTACTTTCTTTTTCTATCCCTGTATTCGCCATAGAAGCTGAAAATCCTAATCATCCAACCGAATCAAAATATATGCGTTTGAATGATAAAATATCAACACGAATTTATAAAAGAATATGGGATAAAGAAATCGCAGAAGAAAATCGAGCACTTCTGGATAACCTCAAAGCTGAAAGAAAAGCAATCTTAACCCAACTCCATGAAAGAAAGGCTAGCAATTTACCCTTTGACGAGTCAGAAAAGACCCAATTATTAGACTTCAGACAACAGCTCAGTATCATCCATGAAGAATTAAAAGCAACCAAAGGCTCTATTCGTAGCTACATTGAAGAAAATCACGACGAGCTAAAAAACTTAGATCAAACGGTATGGGAAGAATTCCGAAAGTTCACGTTAGATATTCAAAACATGAGAAATCAAAATCTAAAAGAAATACAACACATTCACTTGGAAATAAAAGAAATTATTCAATAAACAGATTAAGTGCCGATAACTTTACTAGTCATCGGCACTTTTTGGCTATCGAAGCTTCTTCAGCCACCTTTGATATCAAGGTACGTGATAAAGACGAAGCCAATCGGATTATCAATTCCTTAAAAACTCAGAAAATCTAGCCAGCGCTAAATAAATTATCAGAGTATTATTTCATTGATATCATTGCCGCAATTTTCTAAATACTTATGGAAATCATTATTAATTATATTCAGAGTAGCCGTATTAACATTAGGATGAAAATTCACAAATTCACTTTCAAGCACATCTTTGTCAATAAAGACCTGTACATTATTTTCAACATCATTAATCAGTCCGAATACAGATACAGAACCCGGTGTGAGTCCTAAATACTTCATCATCCTTTCTTCAGATGCAAAACTGAGATTCGATTCTCCAACCTTCGTGCCAATATTTTTGATATTGACTTCCTTTCTTTCGTCAAAGATGACTAAATAATGCTTCTTTCCAGACTTATTTCTGAAAAACAGATTTTTACAATGCATCCCCTTCATGTCTCCTGTAAATTCAGATGCTGCCTCACAGGTATACACAGGCGGGTGATTCCTCTTTTCATACTTTATGCCAAGATTTCCTAAATATTCGTAAACTTTGTTTTCTCTATTCTCCATATCTTTCTCCAATTTTGAGTTGACTTCTTGAAGTCAATCTTTAGGTGTTATCATTTGACATACAATACCTAGATCATATTCGTCACTATAAGAAAGAGACAACTTAGCATCATGGTCATACATGGTCGCAAGATATGTCCATATTCCTGTGTTTTCAGGGTTTGTTTCCATCATTTGCGTGATATGAAGACGACCGGATAAGGATTGTCCGCTTTCCGAGATAATTTTGAATTGCAAATCACATTGATCAGAAACACCACTACTGTCAAAAAAATCGTTTTCAAGCGGAGACCATAATATTTTTTCGTTATTATTAAAAATCACTTCTTGCCCCATATTGATATAATTTGGAACTTTTGTATCATCGTGTATGTATAGAGTCCCTTTATTAACGGTAACTAGTATTTCATCAATTGGTATATTGAAAGTAATAGGCAAAGCTGGAAAAATTGAACTTCTTGCCGGCATGTATTCCCATCTAAGTTTTTGAATCTCATTGTCTGTGTATATCTTATATACATCAACACTTTTAGATCTATCGCTCTTATATATGCCTACATAAGGCTCTTCAATGTAGTAGCCTCCCTGCTCAGCATAAAGACATAAAGTTCTTCGCTCCCCTATAAGATTGAGTCGAACGATGAGAAAATTGCTTTGCACCGGATAATCATTTGTCGAATATCTCATCGTTTTTTTTGCATCTTTTAAAGCTGAGACAATTCTCTTTATGCTTTCTTGATCATAAATATCCACTTTTCCTAAAGAAGACTCTTCGTTAAATTGTTCCATCTCAATCGACATAATATCATTTGGATTGGGTAAAACAAGTCGTTCCGGATTAGCAAAAAACCATATTCCTCCTATTAGCATTATAAAAATAATGATAATAGATACATTCTGATACTTAATTTTTTTTAGCATATGTGTTACTCCTCGTATAGAGTGGAATGCTGTGTAAGTCAAACAAAACGTCCCGTCGACTTACCTAATTACCCCAGCTTTAGCTTAGACTCAAGGATAATTTTCTCCGGTATGGCATAATCCATCTTCCACACGATTTGTATCGGATTGCTGCCAGAATAGGATTCAATTTTCGCATTTCCTATAAAAGTATATGGTGAAGATTGTCCATGCTCTTTTTTGTTCTCTCTGACGAAAAATAATACCTTGTGGCTGTCACTTTTATCATGAATATATCGTTGTCCAGTGGGAGATTTAATGCTTGTCGTGCTTTGTGACTCCCAATGAAACTTCTCATTATTAATAGCATAATCATTATACATTGTGGTTGAAATATAATCTTCCTCATTTTTATTAATCGTCACCATAAAGATATCTGTGTTTTTTTCTTTGACGTAATGCACGCCCGCCATAATATTTAGCATATATCTCTCATTGGTCGCTCCAAAAGCCGCCATAATTTGTTCTCTGTTATAGGAGGCATATAAATCCAAGGGCACTTCCGGATCTTCATATGGCTTTTCTAAAACCTTGTAATGCTTTAAGTTGTAATGTGCAATCTCTATCAACTCCAGCATAATATCTTTGTTATGGTTAAGCAAAGCTGTCAAAGATGCTTGATAGCTCACCTCAGGTTTTTTACCCCACAACGTATAATGAAGCATTCCCATCATGAGTTTTTCATAATGATTGAGTTCATCTGCTTTTTTATTTTGAGACAAAATATCTATGGAAAATTTTAGCAGTCTCTTGGAATTAATTCTTGAGAATCTTCTAAGCGCTTGTTTCAGTGGCAATTCGTCTTGATTCTCATAGTAATCAAGTTTATGACAATCAAACAAAAGCTTTCTGAAAGAATAGCTAGCGTAAAACTGATTTTTGTCAATGTTGTAATAGGTCAGAAAATTCTCCAAATTCAGCTCAACCGAATAGTTTTCACTAAACATGTTAATCATATATCTCAGTTTTTTAGCATTAAAATAGGACGACTGAATATTTTTTAGAATATATTCTTTTGCTATCCTTTCCAGCATAATATGACATCCAGCAGGCATATTAGGAAAATCATCATTAATTTCATCTCTAATATTTTTCTTGCTTCTACCTATCATAGCTCTGAGCTTTGAACTGAAATCATAATTTCTATGCGCCTGTCCCACAAAATCAAGTACTGTGAGTACTTCTTTGCCTTCTGAGAGTCTAAGACCTCTTCCCAACTGCTGAATAAAAACCGTTAAAGATTCCGTAGGTCTCAAAAATAGTGCTGTATCCACTTCCGGAATGTCAACCCCTTCATTAAATAGGTCCACTGTAAAAATACAGTTGATCTCTCCTGTTTTCAATTTTTCCTTAGCACTATTACGCTTTTCTTGACTTGAATTTGAATGTAGGGAGATGGAAGATATCCCTGCTTTATTGAAAGCATCTGCCATAAAATCCGCATGCTCAATCCCTACACAAAAACCAAGAGCTTTCATCCCATTAATATCCTTGAGGTACTTCTGCATCGATGTCAATATTGTATTGACTCTCTGATTGTTTTTCGTATAAACTTTTTCAAGCTGACTTTTCTCATAACCTCCTCTTGACCATTGTATATGACTCAAATCCACTGGATCAGAAACGCCAAAATAATGAAACGGACAAAGCAGTTTTCTATCTACCGCATCTGGAAGTCTTATTTCCGAGGCTATTCGTTGATTGAATAAATTTTTAATGTCGTCGTCATCCATTCTTTCTGGCGTTGCCGTCAAACCAAGAAGAATCTTTGGTTTAAAGTATTCTAACATCATAAAATAACTTTTGGCTGTAGCATGATGTGATTCATCAATTACAATATAATCAAATTCATCCTCTTTAAATTGCAAATAATTGTCGTTTGAGCTCAAAGTCTGCACTGTAGCAAATAAATAATCCTTTTGACTCGGAACCTCTCCATTTCCCCATAAATCTCCAAAATTCTGGTCTTTCAGTACTTGACGGAAGGTATACAAACTCTGTTGTAAAATTTCTATGCGGTGTGCAATAAATAACAGCTTGTTACTTTTATTATCCCTTCTGAAATCTCTATAATCAAAAGCTGATACCATAGTTTTACCGGTACCTGTAGCTGCTACCACCAAATTTTTGTATGAACCGAACTCCTCTCGTTCTGTTCTCAAATCTTCAATTATTTCTTTCTGATAAGGATGTAAAAATAAATCAAAAAATATCGTTTGTGTATTTTCTGTGGTCTTTTGCAAAGCCTGGGCCAATTCCGTCCTATCTACTTCTTCATTTGGGTCAAACAGTCTAAATTCAGTGTCATTCCAATAAATTTCAAAAACTTTCATAAAGTGGTTGATGACATCAATTGATGTGTATTCAGATACTTTTAGATTCCACTCCAACCCATTAGATAGTGCCGGATTAGAAATATTAGACGAACCTATATACGCCGTGCTAAATCCCGTATCTCTTTGAAAATAATAGGCCTTGGCATGCAATCTTGTTCTTTGGGTGTCATATGAAATCTTGATCTCGGTGTTAGGAAGATTGGCTAGCATTTCAATTGCTTTATAATCTGAAGCTCCCATATATGACGTTGTGATGACTCTAAGCTTTTTATATTTAGTAAACTCCTTTAATTCATCATACAAAAGCCTAATTCCACTAAATTTAATAAATGAGACTAAAAAATCAATCCTATCCGCAGTTCTAATTTCCCTCTTTAATTCACTTTCCAAAGAAGGGCCATTACTGCCTGTAAACAAAGTACTTTCTGCAAGAGATGTCTTAGGTCTTAATTGCTTTAGTTTTTCTAATTCTTCCGTCTTTTCACTTATACTGAGCAGTTCTTCAAATTTCTCACTCTCTTGGTCCGTTGAAAAATCATCGATATGGATGTGTTCATTTAGGGCTTTAATAAATATAAGTCTTTCTTCTTTGCTTTTCTGGGAAAGAATTTGCCTCAATATCTTTTGATAAGCTAAAGATAAGACTTTCGGAGAATCATCTGTTCCTACTTTTCTAATATCAGTACACTTCAAATCCAGTTTTTCCTTAGTCCCCTTATCCAATAGCTTTTCATATATTCCTTTTTCCATCCTACCCTCCACTAAATTACTTAAATTATACCTCTTATTTAAACTCTATCCCAAGATTGTCTAAGATAAGTACTAATCTCCCATGAGTTTAACTATTTATTCAAGAACCAAGGCTGAATTGCGACCACTTCTTCTGGTGGGTTTAGTTTTCATAGTCTATGTTAATCAGTTTATTTTTTAAAACAAAATATATA